>PFVA01000109.1:1497-11645 GCA_002790365.1 Ignavibacteriales bacterium CG_4_9_14_3_um_filter_30_11 | reverse complement strand
GCAAAAATATTAGAATCAGCAGTTCGCATTTGCTTGTCAACTACAATCCAGCCTCGTTCATTTATTTTTACATTAGTGTTTTCCAATCCTAATCCTGATGTATCCGGTTTTCTCCCGATAGACATGAGTACATAATCATAAACTTCTTCAATTGTCTTTCCGTCCTGGTCTTGTATTTTAACACTCACACCATTTTTTACTTCTTTCATCTCAACAACTTTTGAGTTGAGCATTACTTTTTCATACTTCTCTTTAATCTTTTTTGCCAGATAATTTACAAGGTCCCTGTCAGCGCCGGGGAGTAAACCGGAGGTCATTTCAACTACTGATACTTTGCTGCCCAATGCCTGGTAAACCGATCCCAACTCAAGTCCGATATAACCACCGCCAATTACTAGTAAACTTTTTGGAATTTCAGGAAGATCTAAAGCAGTTGTGGAATTTAGGACTCTATCACTTTTAATATTTAAAGAAGGAATTGTTGTAATTACTGAACCAATGGCAATAATAGCATTTTCAAATTCAAGTTCTTCTGTGCCGCCTCCTGTTTTTTCGATTATTAATTTTGAAGAGCTTGCGAAACTTGCCTTGCCCTGGATGAAATTTATCTTTCTTTGTTTACCAACAAGGCCGACACCGCTTGTGAGTTTTTCAACAACGCTGTTTTTCCAATCTCTTAATTTATCAAGATCAATTTTTGGTTTTGCAAATTCGATTCCCCAGTTTTTTGCATCTTCAGTTTCGTTTAAAAGTTTTGCAACATGAAGCAAGGCTTTAGAAGGAATACATCCTCTATATAAACAAACTCCGCCGGGATTTTTATCAAGATTTACAAGCGTTACCTGCATTCCTAAATCGGAAGCCAGATAAGCTGCCGCATATCCACCGGGCCCGCCGCCAACTACTACTAATTGAGTTCTAAATGACATAATATAAACCGGTTTTAGTAATTTGAAAAGACAGTATAAAAATAAGAAAAATGGAAATAAGTTATAGACTTTTCAGTAACTTTTTAGCAACAATAATTTTAAATTGTACAGTAATGAAGAAAACTGTTGAAAATGGTTTGAGAAGTAATGAAAAGTTGCCTCGCTTATGAATTAATTATAATTTGTACTGAAAAATAATGAAATGATAACGCAGATAAGAAATACCGGGGTTTTTGTAATTGATTAAACAATAATTACATAAATATGAAAAAATCAAAATTCAGAAATAAAGAAAACTGGTTCGTTTGTTATTTGGATATTTTAAGAGTGAATTATAGTATACGAACAAAGTTGAATTAGAATCATGAAAAAAATATTATTTGCTTCAATATTTTTTATCCTGACGACATTAATTTGTCACATTGCTAATTGCGGATATTTCTGTAGACAAATACTAATCGGTGATGACAAAGCATTACTAGCAATGGCATCATCTCTAATAACCGTATGGGGAATTGTTGTTGGATTTAGTATCACAGCAATTGGTGCAACTATTCAAATTTCAAAATTACCTATAGATTGGAAATTTAACTTATTGAAAGATCATATAGGGATAGCTTTATGGCCTTTTTTTGCTATGATATTAATTAGTGGTGTGGCTCCTTTCGTAGTGTTGTTTAGTATAGAATCTCAGGGCCCGATAGTTTCATCACCTGTAACAGGTTGGGTTACACTGGGATTCTTTCTTCAAATTTTACTAATTATTTCAGCAATATCTGCAGCTAAAAAAGTTTATGAAAATCTATCTTTAAGTAAAGCCATTCACGAGACATTAAAAAATTTTGATTTAAGAAAACTTAATGGATTAATAAAGTTACACAAAGAATCTTATCTGGATGACTATGATAAAAGAAGACAATTAGGATTCTTGCCTTTATCTTCATTTACTGATATTATTAGAAAAAAAGAAATACAATACCATGATGAATTAAGTACCGTCTTTACTACGCTGTTTAGAGAAACAATACCATTTAATTTTGAGTCCGGAATGAGAGAAGTTTCTAATTGGCTTTTAAAAAAAATCTAAATGAATTTGATGGTTATTTACAGTATCGTTTAGTACCATTAATAGTTAATACAATTCGGGTTTCAAATAACAACCCCGTGATTTTTAAAACAAGGCTTTATTATTTTGCAGTACTAATAGTAGAATTACAAAACCGAGGTGCCTCATTAACGGCTTCTAACTCTGCAAATCATATATTTGATCTAATTTTGGAATATGGACATTCGAATACTATTTCAGAAGCAATACAAGAAGGAAAGAATGCATTAGAATTATTACTGAGAAATGACATTAAGCATAGAAATCATAATTCGATATTTATATCTAATTTAATAAGAATTACACTACCACTAGTAAATGACGGCAAGGAAGGTTTATCGCTAATTAGCAATATCATTATGGAATGGTACAGAAATTATATCAATGAAGTTTTAATCAAAGATTGGGGAAATAACAAATATAGACTGGACTTATACTTAGAATATTTTGAAACGATTTTTATTGAAGTAGAGAAAAAATATCATATTCAATTAGCAATCTCTGATGAAATAATTCAAGATGATTTGAGATTATGGGTTCTTATTTTACTTAGGAGACTTCAAGAAAAGTTTACCGATGTATTATTAAATAAAAATTTAGATAGTAATAAATTAAAAGAGGCAAAAGAAGATTTTGATTTATTTGATGGTTTTATTGAAAAATTAGAAAAAATCAGGGCATTCCCAAAACAAATTGAATCTTATAAGAAAGATAAATATCTGGACAATCCTTTTTTTACAAATATTAACAGATGAAAACTCAAAAAATATTTTCAAAAGAAATGATCAAAGATTGGTCTTTGTATGAGCAGCAATTAAAGAATTATCCAACTGTATCTCAAATGTTTGGAAGTATATTAGAAAAATGGGTCTCAGCTTTAGACAACCCTTTCTCAATTCTTTGGTTTAGACAATTATTTGAAAATAAACTTGATTACCTTGATAACCTTCTAACTTCACTGCACGAAAAAAATACTTCTATTATTAACGATAAAATTGTTAAAGAATTGATTAATGAAAAATCTATAAAAGAAGAAAATTTAATAGATAAAGTTGTTTCACTAAATGGCGAATTATTAACCTACAAATATTTAACGGACAAATTTTCTAAAGTTGAACCTTTAGAAAGCTATGGTGATTTTGTTTGCAACGATGCAATTATTGTTTCAGTTAAATCGAAAACCATTGCAGATTATAATTGTTTTCTAATTGGTGAATATATTCACGGACTTCTCTATTTAAAAGATTATGCTTTATTAAAAAATTATGAATTTTTTATTGAAGAAATTGATGGAATAAGTTATAGTTTTAGAAAAAGAATATTAAAATTTATTAAAAATGACTTTGTAAAATTGATAAACGGGTTACCCGAGCCAATGAATGAATATGATTATAAATCATTAATAAAATGTTATAATTATGATGGTCCTTTGACTGTTACTGCTGACAAGTTCATTTGCAATAATCAAAAAAAATGGAGTTTATTCTTACTTATCAAAACAAAACCCTCAAAATGAAATTACAGTACAAACTTGATGATAGAATAAACAATATTAATGGAGTAAAAGTTTATTATCCTGATGAAGAAAAGTATATTTTAGCAAATATAGAAAGTTCAATTGATGATTGGTTAACAGAGTTTGATAGTAAATCGCAAAAAGATAATCAGAAAACATTCTGGGGCTGGATAAACATCCCAGTAACTTATCTGCATGAAAATGGTTTCCTTGCAGATAAAGAAAAAGTTAAAAAAGAACTTGAGCAAAAGTATATAAAAAAAACTACAAAATTATTTTTTGTTTTTATCCGTATGTCTGCTTTAAAATGAAAGATCCATTTTTTTTGAGTTTAATTAGAGAAGAATTATGCCAGAACAAAAACAAAGTTTAATTGAACTATTGCCAAAGATTGTTGCTGAAGGTAAGCGCGAAGCGGAACAGATTTTAGAAAAGCTTGCACAGCCAACACGAATAACTTTGCAAACAAATGAATTGGTTTTACCGGCAAAAGACATTAGCGGACTTTGGAAAGGTAAAACACCACAGATACCAAATTCAATCAGTCATTCTGAATCCGCTTTAGCGGGTGAAGAATCTCTGCTCCAAGAATTAGGAGATTCTTTGGTCACTTCGCTCTCTTATAATTTGTGGCTTAACCGGCTTATTTATGGCGATAATCTTTTAGCGATGCAAGCATTACTTGCCGGTGATGAAAAAAGCGGCTTGCCTTCTATGCGCGGTAAGATTGATTTAATGTATAATGACCCGCCGTTTGACAGCAAAGCAGATTACAGAACTAAAGTAACTTTACCAAACTGCGATGTGGAACAAAAGTCAACTGTTATTGAACAGTTTGCGTATAGTGATACTTGGAAAGACGGAACTGCCAGCTATCTGAAAATGCTATATCCGCGCCTAGTTTTGATGCGTGAATTGTTGAGCGAGCAAGGAAGTATTTATGTGCATATTGATTGGCACATAGGACATTATGTAAAAGTAATTATGGATGAAATATTTGGAAAAGAAAACTTTAGAAACGAAATAAGTTGGAAAAGATCCGCAATTGCATCCAATGTTGAAAAACAATGGCGGAATAGTCACGACATAATATTTCTTTATACGAAAACGAAAAAAGCAATTTTTAATCCTCAGTTTGGGGCTTATTCAGAATCATCAGAAAAGCATTACAATAAACAAGATGAAAAGGGAAGGTTTAGAACGGTTCCATTAATGGCTTCTGGGAGAACAAATGGTGTATCGGGACAAGCGTGGCGCGGGGTTGATGTCAGCAATCGTGGTAAGCAAGGAATGCATTGGTTAAAAAACCCAAGCGAATTAGAACGACTTGATTCTGCCGGGGTGATTTATTGGAATAGTAACGGAGTTCCAGAATTAAAATATTATACGACTGAAGCTAAGGGCGTATACATCTCTGATTTCTGGGATGACATTGCACCCATTAATTCTATGGCGAAAGAGTATGTAGGATATGGAACTCAAAAACCAGAACCTTTAATAGAAAGAATGCTTGCTGCTTCATCAAATGAAAATTCGATTGTTGCGGATTTCTTTGGTGGCTCGGGCACAACCGGTGCAGTTGCTGAAAGACTTGGTAGAAAGTGGATAATGAGCGATCTTGGCAAACCGGCTTGTATGATAATTAGGAAAAGATTAATTGACCAAAACGCACAACCATTTTTCTACCATTCAATAGGAGATTACCAAAAAGAACAATTTAGCAAGAGTGAGTTCAAAACAATTGGTTCTCTTGCGCAAGTTGTATTGCAATTATACGGCGCAATGCCGTTTACACAAAAAGAAGCACCGCCAAATGTTGGCTATATTAAACAGAGCAGAACATTAGTTGTTGTTGATTCACCAAATAAACTTACCGGCTTCAACACAATAAAAAAAGCCCAACAATGGCGAGCTCAATTTATGGGTGGATGGCAAAAAGTAATTGTTCTTGGTTGGAATTTTGAGACAAACATAGGGCAAGTAATTTCTTCTTTGAACGATGAAAACCTTGAAGTGCTTGTAATACCGGCAGACTTGCTTGATAGATTGAAAACAAAAACATCATATCAGCAATTAATAAAAAGCGGAAAGATTCGTTTTTCTTCACTGCAATACTTAACAATAAAACCGATACAAGTAAAAAGTATAAAGGTAAAATTGGAAAGTGGAATTGAAGAGAAGGAAGAATTAACTATTAAACTTGATAATTATGTTTTGCTTTCTCCGGATGCACTGCCTTTAAGTGAGGAAGATAAAGCGAAACTGCAAAAGATTGCTGCAACTGATCCGCTTGCATTAATTGAGTATTGGAGTGTTGACCCGGACTACGACGGCGAAGTATTTAGAAGCCGCTGGCAAGATTACAGAGAGAATACAGAAAATGATGCCGATCCGTTGCGAGTTGTAACGGAAGCAGTAATTGAAACGCCAAAGAAAGAGAAAAGAAAAGTCTGTGTAAAAGCGGTTGATGTATTTGGATTTGAAAGCGCAGTAGTAGAAGAGGTTGGGAATTAGAAACCGATGAATCGGTTTAGGAGTATGTTTGTATTGAAGCACCCACAGATAAATCTGTGGGTTAAAAATAAAGTTATGATGGATTCGATAAATTCGTATTCGAAAAATTTATATGTGAAATAAGATTAAGTAACCCACGAATTTATTCGTGGGTATTGAAATAATAATCAAAATAAAAAACCGTTTCAACGGTTTAACGTAAAGAAAAAAATTATGTCACACTCGCTAACAAAAATATGGCTGCATGGTGTTTTTGGCACAAAAGATAGAATGCCGCTAATAACAGAAAACCACGAAAAAGAATTGCACAACCATATAAAGGAACATTTAGAAAAAGATTTTGAATGTAGCGTAAGAATTATAAATGGAACGAAAGATCATATTCACATTCTTTTTTTATTAAATCAGAAATATTCTGTTCAAGAAATTTTTAAAAATGTTAAAGGTGAATCATCCCATTGGGTAAATCAGCAGAATCATCTTAAAGAAAAATTCAGCTGGCAAACCGGTTATGGCGCTTTTTCTGTTAGCGAATCAATGGTTAAAGAAGTTGAAAAATATATACTAACCCAAAAAGAGCATCATAAAAAAATAACTTTTTCAGAAGAAGTTGCCCTTTTTATTAAGAAATATGATCTTCAAATAAAAGAAGAAATTAAGGGAGTTGATTAAGATGACTCAGAATAAAGCACATCTTTTTTTATCAGTTAAACAGCTTATTGATCAAGCTAAAAACTTTGTTGTTCAGAATGTAAATACAACTCTTGTTTTTACAAATTATCATATCGGTAAAATGATAGTGGAAGATGAACAGCAAGGGAAAAAGCGTGCTGTATATGCCGAAAAGACTTTAAAGAATTTATCAAATAGATTGACGAAAGAATTTGGAAGCGGATATTCGGAAGATAATCTGAATAGGATGAGAAATTTTTATCTTTTATTTAATACACGAATTTCCGCGACAGTGTTGCGGAAATCTGAAATAGTGCAGGCACCGTCTGCACAATTGGGAAAATACGAGACAGCGTCGCGTAAATCAGAAGTAATTCAAAACAAGAACGATGCTCAGTTAGTAAAATGGCAGACAGTGTTTGCCAAATTTCATTTGCACTTTCCGCTTAGCTGGTCTCATTATTCATTTTTTCTAAGAATTGAAAATGAAGACGAAAGAAATTTTTATGAAATAGAAACAGCAAACAATAACTGGTCTGTTCGAGAGCTTCAACGGCAATACAACTCTTCTCTTTATGAACGGCTTTCCTTGAGCAAAAATAAAAAAACGGTTAAGGCGCTAAGTAAAAAAGGGCAGATAATATCCAGACCGATAGATATGCTTAAAGAACCTTATGTGTTGGAATTTCTTGACTTGAAAGAAGAAACAGTTTATAGTGAAAGTCAATTGGAGACGGCCATAATAGACCGGCTTGAAAAATTTCTTTTAGAATTAGGGAAGGGATTCCTCTTTAAAAGCAGACAAGAAAGAATCACTTTAAACGGTAAAAACTTTTATATTGATTTAGTCTTCTATAACCGACTTTTAAAATGCTTCGTTTTGATCGATTTGAAGATAGGAGAATTAACCCACCAGGATATTGGGCAAATGCAAATGTATGTCAATTTTTACGACCGTGAAGTTAAAAACAAAAATGAAAATAAAACCGTTGGCATTGTGCTCTGTAAAGAAACCAACAAAGCGGTAATTGAATACACATTACCAAAAGACAATAAACATATTTTTGCGCGTGAGTATAAACTTATTCTGCCAAGTAAAAAACAATTACAAAAAATATTGGAACAATAGAACTTTATGGCAACACCTACAAACATAGGCACAAGAGAATTACCATTAAAGTTTGCAGCTAAGGTTTCTGACTGTGCAAATACTGAATTCAATAATTTTCAATTTGCTGCCGCAACACCAATTACAAATGAGCTACTAAGGTTTTGGTTCTCTGATGCATTTAGTGAATTGAGGGAGTTTAATTTTCATTTAGGACAGAAGCAGGCAATACTTAATACTATTTATATGCATGAAATTCTTAAAATAAATAATGTAACTGATATGTATGCGGCGTGTTGGAAAGATACGCTTGATGATGAAGGATTCTTGTTTGAATTGCAAAAGCCAAAGTATCTGCATCCTAAATATTGTATGAAGATGGCGACGGGAACAGGTAAAACTTGGGTGATGCACGCACTATTGATTTGGCAATATCTGAACGCAAAATATGAAGAGACAAAAAGCGGCAGATACACTAAAAACTTTTTGCTTGTTGCACCCGGATTGATTGTTTATGAAAGGTTACTTGATGCTTACTTAGGAAAACAGAGAGAAAGTGGAACTAGAGATTTTTCAACTTCGGATATGAAAATATTTGAGAAACTTTTTATACCAGAAAGTTTTAGAGAAGAAATATTCGGATTTGTTCAAAGTTCTATTTGCCCAAGAGAAGATATCGGACGGAAAGTAACTGCCGATGGAATGATTGCAATTACCAATTGGCATTTATTAGCAGGAAGTGAAGAAGAAGAAAACGAAGAAGAACCAAGTTTGCTGGAGAATGTGCCGAAGAATATTAATGAACTTCTCCCTATTTCTCCAGGAACAAGTGCAGGACATAGTTTGGAATCTTTAGATAACAATTTTCTTGCCGGAGCTGAATTAGAATTCTTAGCCTCAATAAATGATTTAGCTGTATTTAATGATGAGGCGCATCATATACACGAAAACAAAACTTACGGTGAAATAAAAGAAGTTGAGTGGCAAAAAAGCTTGAATTATATCTCACAACCAAAAGGAACTAAGTTTATTCAAATAGATTTTTCTGCTACACCTTACGATGTTACCGGAAGCGGACAGAAAAGGACAAAACATTATTTCCCCCATACTATTATTAATTTTGATCTTGCTTCTGCAATAAGAAACGGTTTGGTAAAAACAATTGCACTTGATAAGAGAAAAGAAATTACTGCAATGGAATTGGACTTCAAAGCAGAGCGTGAAGGAAATAAACCGGTTAGTCTTTCTGAAGGACAGCGGGTAATGTTAAGAGCCGGTTTAACAAAGTTAAAACTGCTGGAAAGTGAATTCATAAAAATAAAAGCTGAAAAACATCCAAAGATGTTTGTGATTTGTGAAGACACGAGCGTTTCACCTTTGGTAACGCAATTTTTACTTCAAGAAGGACTTGGCGAAGAAGATGTAATGCAAATTGATTCGGATCGTAAAGGAAATATCCCGGCAAAAGAATGGTTTCAAATAAAGCAAAGGTTATTTAATGTAGATAAACATATACAACCGAAAGTAATTGTTTCCGTTCTGATGTTAAGAGAAGGATTTGATGTAAATAATATTTGCGTGATTGTTCCATTGCGTTCAGCACAAGCTCCAATACTATTAGAGCAAACGATTGGACGCGGATTAAGATTAATGTGGCGTGAGCCGGAATTTCAGGATAGCAAAGATGAAAACAGAAGAAAATTACTTACTGAGAAGAAAGAGCCGGATAACTTGATGGACATACTCCATATAGTAGAGCATCCAAAGTTTGTTGAATTCTATGATGAGTTGATGAAGGAAAATCTGGCTGGAACAATAGAAGGAACAGGAGGCGGAGTTACCGGCGATATAATTACTGTTGGATTAAAAGATGATTATAAAAAATATGATTTGTATTGGCCGACAATTGTGAGAGATAGCGAAGAAGAGTTAAAGGAAGTCTTGCTAGATGTTGAAAAGATAATACCGTTTACCACATATCGCATAGAGCAGTTAGAAAAGTTTATTAACCGTGAAGGAGATGTTTTCTTTTCTGAAGAAATGACAGTTAAGACAAGATTTGGCGAATATATTGTTAAGGGCGATTTGTTTGATGCTAAAAGCTATAACGAATATCTTTCCAAAGTTGTAAATGTGATTACGAATGCAGTTGTAAATATTGGATTACGAAAGCAAAAAGCGTTTCCATTTTTACAAGTGAACAAAGCAGAATTAGTAAGGGCGATTGATATTTTTATTAGGCATAAGCTGTTTTCTCAGGATTTTGATCCATTGGTGAATAATAATTGGAAGTTACTTTTGATT
>PFVA01000109.1:0-1466 GCA_002790365.1 Ignavibacteriales bacterium CG_4_9_14_3_um_filter_30_11 | reverse complement strand
AAGAACTTGGTGAGGCAATATATAACGCACAACAAAATATTACTGCTACCGAAGCTGTAGTAATTAAAAACTATTTCTCTGAAGTAGAAATGTTAAGAATGAGAGAGAAATATTGTTTGCCGTTGGTGAAAACAATTTATAAAGCAATCGCATATCCATCCAATAAAGGTGGATTGGAAAAAACATTTATGGAGTTTGTTGATTTACAAGCTGATGTTCTCGCATTTATTAAGATAAACGAATACTACCATGATTTTGCTAAGATATTTTACGTTAGAGAAGATGGATTGTTAGCATTTTATTCCCCGGATTTTTTAGTTAAAACCACAAGTGGAATTTACATTGTGGAAACAAAAGCGCAATCGAATTTAACTCAAGGCAATGTTAAACAGAAACAAAAAGCAACAATCGATTTGGTTGAGAGAATTAACAAGCTTGAAGCTAATAATAGAATGGATGATATCTGGAGTTATGTGTTACTTGGTGAGAATACATTTAATATTTTTAAAGATAAGGGTGCAAATGCGGTAGAAATATTTGAATATTGTAAGATATTAAAAAACGAGTTATTCGGTGTATTATTTTAACTAATGCAGTATAAATTTAAAATAATTTAATAGATTATTGACAGAAGAAAAATTAAGGGCATTAGAAAAATTAAGTTCGCCTGCCGGAAAGACTGACATATAGTTTTTTAAAGAGTAAAATCACTCTTCTAACAGTATCTTCATCGGCTGTTCGAGTGCTTCACAAATCCATCTTAAAAATCTTGCAGCATCAGCACCGTCAATAATTCTGTGATCGTATGAAAGAGAAAGGGGAAGCATCAATTTTGGTTTAAAAGATTTATCAATGTAAACCGGTTCAAAACTACCACGGGAAACACCGAGTATTGCTACTTCGGGTGAATTTACGATTGGTGTAAATGAAGTTCCGCCAATTCCGCCGAGATTTGTTATTGTTATACATGCACCCTGTAATTCATCCAATCCGATTTTTCTGGTTCTTGCTTTTTTTGCAAGTTCACCCATTTCTACAGATAATCTTGTTAAATCTTTAGTGTCTGTGTTTTTCAAAACCGGAACTATCAATCCGTTTTCCGTATCAATAGCAATTCCGATATTGAAGTATTTTTTATAAATAATTTCCTGTTTATCCATATCAATACTGCAATTAAAAGTAGGGAAAATTTTTAATGCCGATGTAATTACCTTTATTAATATCGAAGTTACAGTTAATTTTCCACCGGTCTTCTCTACTTTTGGATTTAATAATTTCCTTTGTTTTTCCAATTCTGTTATATCAGCTTTATCAAATTGTGTTACATGGGGAATGTTTGACCATGCATAACTTAAATGTGTTGCAGTAACTTTACGAATCTTGTTCATAGAAACATTTTCAATGCTTCCGTATTTAGAAAAGTCTGGCAATTTCTCTTGTAAAATATTTGAAGAACCTGAAGATGA
>PFVA01000265.1 GCA_002790365.1 Ignavibacteriales bacterium CG_4_9_14_3_um_filter_30_11 | reverse complement strand
AGTTTTAACAACTGAAAAAGCTGATAAAATTGCTATTGAAAAAGGATTTACTACTAAAGCTGTTGAAACACCCGAATGCTTAAAATGTCATGTTACTGCTTACAATGCTGATGCATCTCTTCTAGACAAAAAATTTGCAAAAGAAGATGGAGTTGGATGCGAATCTTGCCATGGAGCAGGTGGAAATTATGATTCAAACAAAATAATGAAAGACAAAAAATTATCTGTTGAAAACGGATTATTGGTTTATGCAGATAAAAAAGAACTTTGCTCAAAATGTCATAATTCTGACAGCCCTACTTTTGTTGCAAGAGATATGGATAAATTGTGGGAAGAAATAAAACACTATATACCAGAAAAGAAATAATTTTTTCGCATACTTGTATAAAAAATTATACTTATAATGAAAAAATTATTCGTACTATTTATATTATCGGTTAGTTTTATTTCCGGTGTTTATTCACAAAAACTAACCGGTAATATTTCTTCTTCTATATATTCATTCGAAAGATTCAGTTCTCCAAAAAATTCTGAAAAATCAGTTAGAATTTTTCAACTATTAAATCTTAATTACAGCCAAAAAGATTTCACCATAAAGACCAACTTAAACTTAGAAAATGATTTTTCACAAACATTAAGTACAGATCCGAGACTAAGACTCTATAATTTTTATGCTGAAGGTAGAAATATTTTTGATGTTGCTACAGTTAGATTAGGAAGGCAGCCACTATTTAATGCATTAGCAGGTGGAATATTTGACGGAATAAATATTGGGATAAAAACAGATATAATTTCAATCAAAGGATATTACGGAGCTAATGTACCTGCATATCAAAAGTTTGAAGTAATTTCAAATTGGAGTGATAATTATATTCTAGGAGGAAAAATTTTTACCGATTATTTGACCAATACAAATATTTCAATTAGTTATATAAATAAAAATTTTAAACCACAGGATTATGTCGCAACAAGACTAGACTTAAATTTAAATCCTATTCAAGTTTTAATAAGCAATAAATCTAATCAATACCAGTATGCTCAAGCTGAAGTAAATTATAATCTTCCAAATATTTTAAATATTAATACAAGATATGATTATGATTTAAATTTTAGTGAAACTTCTAAATTTCAAATTGACGGTGAATATACTGAAGTAAAAGATTTTACCTTTAGAATGTATTATAATTATAGAGCACCAAATTTAAGATATAACTCAATCTTTTCTGTTTTTGATTATGGCAACACTAATGAATTTGAAGGTGGTATTGATTATAAAATTAATGGTAAATTTACTCTTTCAGGTTTGTACGGAGTTGTAAATTATAAAGACGATAAATCTCAAAGATTTACTCTTGGTATTATTTCAAATTTTGGAACTATTAGTTACAGAAAATCAATGGGTTATGCCGGTGAATTAGATGCTCTTTCTTTTTACTCGGCTTATTCTTTTTTAGAAGGGAAATTAACACCATCTGTCGGAATTTCTTATACTAATTATAAATTATTTGAAGAATCGGATAAAAGTAATTTAACAACAATTTTAACCGGTATTAATATCAGACCTGAACCAAAACTTTCTTTTGATCTTCAGTTTCAATACTTGAACAGTGAAATTTATAAAAATGATTCAAGATTTTATTTTAGAGTAAATTATTGGTTTAATACAGCACTATAGTAATATGAAAAAATTAATTGCCTACATATTTTTTACTTTTATTATTGGAACATTTTTATTTCTTAGTGCTCCATCAAACGATGATGCAATTCCAACGGATAATTCAAAGCTGATAAAATTCTCTCACCAATTTCATGTTGATGATAATGAAATTGAATGTGCTGATTGTCATAAAAAAGTAACTGAAAGTATTAGTTTAAGTGATAGATTATTGCCTGATCACGAAACTTGTATTGATTGCCATGATGTTGAGGATACCGACAATTGCACCACTTGTCATTATGAAGATAAATTTGAATCACTTATTCAAACCAAATCAGAGTTAAATTTTAATCATAAAATTCATGTTACAGAGCAAAAATTAGAATGTGTAAACTGTCATAAAGGATTATCTGAAGTTGAATATGCTTTCCAATCTCCAAATTCTAAACCAAATATGGAAACTTGTTATTCATGTCACAATGATGGCGGAGTAGCTTTCAATACTTTAAATTGTGAATCGTGTCATAAGATAACAGCTAACTTAATCCCACAAAATCATAAAAGTTTTTCATTTATAAAAACGCATAAATTTTCTGTGCAAAATATTAATGCTAATTGTGCAATGTGTCATCAGGAACAAACATGTCAGGACTGCCATACAGCAACAAATGTTATTACAGAAAACAATACTGTTTCACAATTTTTTCAACCATATTCACCATCAAAAATAAAAGATGGAATTAAGCAGCAGCAAATAACAAGAGTACACGAACTTAATTTCAGGCTTACACATGGAATTGAAGCAAGAGGTAAAACAACTAACTGTGAATCTTGTCATCAGGTACAAACATTTTGTGCAAATTGTCACGGATCAAATAATGAAGATTTTGCACTTGGCGGAATTGTACCAACTTCACATTTAAAACCAAATTTTAAAACTTTAGGTGTTGGAA
>PFVA01000141.1 GCA_002790365.1 Ignavibacteriales bacterium CG_4_9_14_3_um_filter_30_11 | reverse complement strand
GTGCTTCCGTTTTGTGTAACATTTCCGGAGGCATAACTTTTATTTATAGTTACAGTGACACCAGCAACTCCTATTAATCCACCTATACGGTTAAATCCAGACACAGTGCAGCTGCTGTAACAATCAGTGATTGTACTTGTACTTTCTATATCGCCTAATAATCCTCCCGTAAAATTCACTCCTCCTGTAACGCTTCCGGTCGTAAAACATGTATTGAATGAAGAAGATGCATCCGCCCTGCCTGCCATTCCTCCCGTGCTAATCGCGCCGGTAACACTGATACTTGTCAATCCTAAATTACTTATAGCGCTGCCGGAAATCCAGCCCCAAAAGCCGGTATAGTCTGTCGAAGGACGATTAATTTTAAGATTGCTGATGGAAAAACCGTCTCCATCATAGTTGCCGGTAAAGTTCTTGGGGAGATTCCCAATGGGCAAAAATCCGTTGTTGTCACCTGTGCTTGTTCCGTCGTTTGGATCATTGTATAGATCATCATCAGTATTATCGTCTGCATCATCCCAGTGTTGTGTTTCCAATGCGTTAATATTTGCCGTTTGTTTAAAGAAGCTCCCCCATGCCGCGCTGTTTTGAGCGAGCCAGGAAAGATTTGCCAAAGAAGCTATTAGGTATGGAGCTTCGAATGTACCTGAGCCGCCTGGAGCTAACATTGTAGTTTGCGATACCACAGTTGTTGTACATAATAATACTATCAAAAACAAATGAACTATTAATGTTTTCATTTCTATACCATTTAACTTAATTGAGTTAAAAAAACATTATTAGTAAATATATTTTTTGGAAAACAAAAGTAAAGAGTGTGGGTATCTCAAAACATGTTTTGAGATATATACTTGTTTCAAATTGGTTTTGGGAAAATTGCTGTCAGAAGTTGGCAGTAAGCAATTGGCAATAAAAAACTAATTTTGCCAACTGCAAATTGCCTACTGCAAACTAAAAATTTACCTAAAACTAATTTGGTTTGTGTATACTTATAATCATTTATCTGTTGTATTATGAGAATCTTTAAACTGGTGCGGTGTTAAATCTGTTCTCAATTTGAAAACACGGTTAAAAGTAGAGCGGTTATTAAATCCAACCTTGATGTATATATCTTCCAACGATTTAATTTCTTTTGTATTTAAAAGAAATTTTTTTGCTTCATCAACTCTGTATTCATTCAGCATTGTAGTAAAGCTTTTATTAAATAATTCATTTATAACCAAAGAAAGATTTTTTTTGGGGATATGAATTTTTTTTGCCAGTTTATCTAATGTGAGATTTGGATCTTTATAAAGCTTCTTTTCTATAAAAAAGGTTTTAATTGTTTCTGCAATATTATTTTTCTGTGTCTCTGTTAAAATTTGCTTTGTTTTTATAGCGCCATTTTCAGTCTCAAAGTGAGCCGAGAGTTTTTTCATTTTTATTTGTACCGATAAATCATATTGTTTTATCCCGAATAACCCCAAAAAAATAAGATAGGTATTTCCTATTACTTCCTCTAAAACGGCTAATAATTTAACAGGAAGATCAAACAATATTAAAACCACTGCCTCTACCAATTCATAGGAAAAAAACCCAAATACAAAAATCCACAACCATGTGGGGAGATATTCTTCCTCAAGTATTATTTCCCTTTTAGATCTATTAATAGAAACTGCAATTTTGATTAAAGCATAAATAAATATAGCGGCGTTAAGATAGTATAATAAAATTATTATAGTCATTGCTAATGAACCGCTTGAATCAGCAGGAACTTCAAAAGAATTATAAGAAAGAAATTTTACCTTAAATTCATAAGGTAGAGGCAGATAATAACCCCAGATAAAAACTAAAACTATAAGTGTTATAGAGAAGTACTGTAATAATTTCTTTACAGATAAAGAAAAATTCTTCCGGATAATTAATTTTAAGTAAATATAAAAAATCGGATAAAGCGTAAACAAAAGAGGGTAATAAATCAAAAATAATATTGATGCTATTCCATAAATTTTGAGATGCTTAAAGAGAAGAAAAAGATAGACAAGTATAAGAAACACAAAATTCAGAATGAAAACACTTTTCGCCCTCTTATTCGGATGCTGAATAAAGTATAAAAGAACAGTAAAAAGGAATGATATAAAAATCCCAAAAATTATAGATATAAAATAGAAATCAAGCATTTTAATTTTATCATCTTAAGAGATGGGAGATAACTTAAGAATAATTGATATTAACCGAAAGAGCAGAAGGATTTATGGAGCTTCTGCTCTTAACTTGCTTTTATCAAAATTTTTAGATGCCGTTAACGCAAGCGCGCTTGCAGTTATGTTTGTAGTAGTAATAAAACTTGGTGCTGAAGTTTTATTCGACCCGGTAAGCGGAATAAACTGGCAGACAACTTTTTATTAAGAAAATAAAGTCTCTATTTCGTTAAAGAGTTATCATTTTATTTGAATTCAATTCAGGAAACAAAGATGTCATCTTTTCACTGCTCATTTTTTGCGTAAGATGAGTAATTAAGTAAAAAAGTACAATCTAAAAATATATATTACCCAAAAAATTCATTGGAAATGAATTTTTTGCCGAAGGCCGCTATATAAAATGTTTTTATAAAACATTTTATATAGCTGGGTTAACCCCTGGC
>PFVA01000088.1 GCA_002790365.1 Ignavibacteriales bacterium CG_4_9_14_3_um_filter_30_11 | reverse complement strand
AAAGCAGGGAAAGAGTAACGGCTGCAATTAAAAACAGCGGACTTGATTTTCCACTAAAAAGAATAACAATAAACTTAGCACCCGCCGACATTAAAAAAGAAGGAAGCGGTTTTGATCTTCCTATTGCTCTTGGAATACTCTCAGCAAATAAAATTATTAAAAAAGAAAGTTTAGATGATTCAGTCTTTCTAGGTGAACTTTCATTAGACGGAAGACTCAGAAAAATTAAAGGTGCGCTTTCAATTTCAGCAGAGGCAAAACAAAAAGGAATTAAAAAAATATTTTTACCTATTGAAACTGCAAATGAAGCTTCTATAGTTGAAGGAATAGAAGTTTATGGAGTTGAAACTTTAAAAGAAACCGTCCAATTATTAAATAAAGAAATTAATAAAAAACCAATAATAGCTAATACAAAAGAAATTTTTTCGCAGGTAAATAAATACTATTTAGATTTTTCTGATGTAAAGGGACAAGAAAATGTAAAACGGGCTTTGGAAGTTGCCGCTGCTGGGTCACATAATATTTTAATGATTGGACCTCCCGGTTCAGGTAAAACAATGCTTGCAAAAAGAATTCCTTCAATTCTTCCACCAATGACATTTGAAGAAGCATTGGAAACAACAAAAATTCATTCCGTTGCTGGAATTCTTTCATCAAAAAAAGCTTTGGTTACAGAAAGACCGTTTAGAAACCCTCACCATACAATCTCTGATGCTGCGTTAATCGGTGGTGGATCTTTTCCAAAACCCGGCGAAGTTTCTTTTGCCAATCACGGAGTATTATTTTTAGACGAGCTACCCGAATTCAAAAAAAATGTGTTGGAATTATTGCGTCAACCTCTTGAAGATAGAAGAGTAACTGTAAGTCGTTCTAAGTTATCTTTGGATTTTCCTGCTAATTTTATGCTTACTGCTGCTATGAATCCTTGTCCATGCGGATTTTTTACTGACCCTAATAAAGAATGTACCTGCTCACCACCACAAATTCAAAAGTATATGTCAAAAATTTCTGGTCCTTTACTTGATAGAATTGATATTCATATTGAAGTACCTGCAGTTAAATATAAAGAGTTATCTTCAACTGTAAAAAGTGAAACTTCTCAGCAAGTTAGAGACAGAGTAATTGAAACAAGAGAAATTCAGCACAAACGATTTGAAAAAAACCCAAACATATTTAACAACGGTGGAATGAGTTCGAAAGAAGTCAGAAACTTTTGTCAATTGGATTCTGCTGGAGCAGAGTTATTAAAAATGGCTATGACAAAATTAGGCCTTTCAGCAAGAGCATACGACAGAATATTAAAAGTAAGCAGAACTATTGCAGATTTAGAAAAATCAGAAAACATTTTACCCCAGCATATTAGTGAAGCTATACAATACCGTAGTTTGGACAGAGAGTTGTGGAACCATTAAAAGTAAGTTAACCTTATTCGTATTAATTTATATATTTGATTAAACTTTATTTCCTTAATTATTGTTAAAATGTTATAAAAAATAAATAATATAAAAGGTATTACTATGAAAAAGCATAATATATTATTAATTGTAATAATACCAATTATTTTTAATTCTTGTAGCAGCAATTTATACTTAAACAAAATTCCAACTAATGAAATTAAAGTTGATGGAAATATTGATGATTGGTCAGGCGATTTGAAATATATTAAAGATGAAAATTCAGCAATTGGTGTAAAAAACGATAAAGACAATTTATATATTTGTTTTACTACTTCAGACAGAAAAAAGATAAGACAGATTATAAACCTTGGTTTAACTGTATGGTTAAAACCAGTAAATTCAAAGACTTTAGGTGTACATTATCCTATAAATTCACTAGAAAACAATGGGTTTGATTTAAGATCAAACAATCCAAGAATATTTCAAAATGATATCACTTATAAGAAATATATGGAAAATAATAGAGATTTTTTAATTGTAAATGAAGAAAATTTTCCTCTTTACGGTTTAAAAATTGGCTTTAATTCAGGGTATTGAATTAGTTTGGGCTTTCAAAATGGGCAATTTATATATGAATTAGCGGTTCCTTTTATACATACTACTGATCATTATATTCCTATAATTGAAATACCAGAAAATAAATTGGGTATTACATTTGAAACCGGAGATGGCGATTTTAACCTAATTTCGAACAAAAAATTTTCCCACGATAATTCCAGAATTGGGGATGGGAGTGATGCTTTTGGTGGTAGAAGAACTGGGAATAAACCTTTTTTAAGTTCCGGAATTGATGAAAAAATAGATGTTTCAATAACTGCTAATTTACAGTAATTATCAATTTAAAATTCTGTCCTTTTTCTGTCCGAATTAATTCTAAGCCTTTTAATTACAATAAATTCCCATCCTATATTTTTTAAAAATAATTAGGAAAATGTATATAATTATTATTTGCAATTTTCTAAAAATAGGGATATATTTGTTGCTCGTTTATATTTTTGGGCGGACGCCGGAGTTGGAGAGCCGGGGCGGACTGTAAATCCGTTGGCTGACGCCTTTGGGGGTTCGAATCCCTCGCCGCCCACAGAGCTTTTCCCCTTTATTTTAGGGGTATATTTATGTTTAAGATTAATGTTATTGTTCATTTAATAAATTGTTTTTGAGTTTTGATGACTAAAATATTTTTATTTAAAGTCATCTTCTTCTAACTGATTGATCACGAAAGTATTATAAAAAATTTAAAAAGTTCATTGAGGTTTTGGGAAATTGAATGCGGGAGTAACTCAGTTGGCTAGAGTCACAGCCTTCCAAGCTGTTGGTCGCGGGTTCGAGTCCCGTCTCCCGCTCAAAAAATTTTTATCGCTGATGTAGCTCAGTTGGTAGAGCACATCCTTGGTAAGGATGAGGTCACCGGTTCAATCCCGGTCGTCAGCTCACTAAAAAATTGATTAGGTCATCCCGATAAATCGGGGTTGTCAGGTTTTTGATAAAAGAAAATTTAATGAATGTTATTTTTAAATTATAATTGAAAAATTTTTGTAGAGAACGAATATGAGAGATATAATTACTTTAGAATGCACAGAGTGTAAAAGAAGAAATTACACTACTACCAAAAATAAAAGATTACACGCTGGCAGAGTAGAATATAAAAAATATTGCCGCTGGGATAAAAAACATACTATTCATAAGGAAACAAAATAATTTTTAGCTACGTCAGTAGCTCAATTGGCTAGAGCAGCGGTCTCCAAAACCGCAGGTTGGGGGTTCGAGTCCTCCCTGACGTGCTGCTTAAATTAAGGAATTAAATTATGAAAGAAAAAATAAAAGGTTTCTTTGAAGATGTAGTAAAAGAAATGAAAAAAGTTACTTGGCCAACAAAAGACGAATTAAAAGAATCTACAAATGTTGTAATAGTAGTTTGTCTTTTAATAGCAGCTTTTACTTATGCAATAGATATGATTATTACACAACTTTTTAAAGGACTTTTTTAAGTTGGGACAAGTAATGGAAGGTAAATGGTATGTAGTTAGAACTTTTTCAGGCCATGAAAATAAAGTTAAAAACTTTATTGATACCGAGCTTGAAGAGAATGAATCATTAAAAGCTAAAATTCATGAAGTTTTAGTTCCCATGGAAAAAGTTTTTGAAGTAAAAGAAGGAAAGAAAAAAAGTAAGAACAAAAATTTTTTCCCAGGCTATATACTTATACAAGCAGATTTAGATAATCAGGTAAAAGAATTTATCTTAAACACACAATCAGTAATGGGATTTTTAGGTTCAGGTAAAAATCCAAATGCACTTCAACCTGAAGAAGTAAAAAGAATTATTGGTCGCTTAACACAAGATGAATCTACTGAAAGAATGGAAACAATTTTTCAGAAAGGCGATCTTGTAAAAATTATTGAAGGTCCATTTAACAGCTTTAATGGTACCATTGAAGAAGTTAATGAAGAGAAAATGAAAATTAAAGTAATGGTTTCAATATTTGGTCGTAAAACCCCTGTTGAAATTGATTTTGTTCAAGCTGAAATAGAAAAGTAATTTAGAATTTATATTTAAAAGGTTATAAAATGGCAAAGAAAATAGCTGGATATATCAAACTTCAAATTCCTGGAGGAAAAGCTAATCCTTCACCACCTGTTGGTCCTGCATTAGGGCAAAAAGGTGTAAACATTATGGAATTTTGTAAACAATTCAACGCTAAAACAGCTGATAAAAATGGTTTAATAATTCCTGTTGTAATTACTGTTTTTGCTGATAAATCATTTACATTTATTACAAAAACTCCACCTGCTTCTGTGTTATTAAAAAAGGCAGCAAATTTAGAAAAAGCTTCAGCAGAGCCAAACAGAACTAAAGTAGCAGCTGTTTCAGAAAATCAAGTTAAAGAAATTGCTGAATTAAAAATGCCAGATCTAAATGCATTTGATATTGAGCATGCTATGAGTATGGTTACAGGTACAGCAAGAAGTATGGGAATTACAGTTAAAAAATAATATTAATAATTTTTTGATTTAAGGGTTATGGTGCAATAATGCAAAAGACTAAAAGAAGTAAAACAATAATGGAAAAAGTAGACACAACAAAAGAATATTCAATTGTTGATGCAATTCAATTATTAAAAGATAATTCAACTGTAAAATTTGTTGAAACACTTGATTGTGCAATGAGACTTGGTGTTGATCCAAGACACGCCGATCAAATGATAAGAGGAACAGTATCGCTTCCAAATGGTACTGGTAAAAAAGTTAGGGTTCTTGTAATTGCTAAAGGAGCTAAAGTTCAAGAAGCTTTGGATGCCGGTGCTGACTATGCTGGTTTTGAAGAATATTTAGAAAAGATTAAAGAAGGTTGGGCTGATATAGATGTTATTGTTGCAACACCAGATTCAATGGCTGAATTAGGAAAATTAGGAAGAGTGCTTGGACCAAAAGGGTTAATGCCAAATCCAAAAAGTGGAACAGTTACAATGGATGTAGCAAAAGCAGTTAAAGAAGTTAAAGCTGGCAAGATCGAATTCAGAGTTGAAAAAGCTGGAATTGTTCATACCTCTTTAGGAAAATTAAATTTTGAAACTAATAAATTAGCAGAAAATGTTGAGGCGTTCATTAATACAATTATTAAAATGAAACCGTCTTCTGCTAAAGGCCAATACATTAAAAGTGTTTATCTATCCAGTACAATGGGGCCTGGGTTGATGATATCTAAAGAAGTAATGGCTATATAAATAAGTTTACGCACTCGTAAAATGCTTCAAAAAAAATAACATATGATTAACTTAGAAACTTTTGGAAAGTTATGAATAAAAATGAAAAACAGGAATTAATTTCTGAAGTTAAAGAAATTCTAAAAAACTCCAACGCTGTTTATCTAACAGACTACAGCGGTATCGCAGTTGAAGAAATAAATGGTTTAAGAAATGACTTCCGCAATAAAGGTGTTAAATACAAAGTAATTAAAAATACTTTATTTAACAGGGCACTTTCTGAAGTAGGGAAGTTTGAAAAACTTTCTGAGCACTTAGAAGGGATGACAGGTTATGCTTTTACTACTGAAGATCCGGTTGCACCGGCAAAGATCATCAAAAAGTTTTATGATGATAAAAAGAAATTGTCCTTAAAGGCCTGCTATATTGAAGATCAATATTATAACGGCGATCAGCTTGCAATATTAGCATCATTACCAACAAAATCAGAAGTAATTGCTTCTATTTTAAGTAGTATTAATGCACCTATTTCAGGCATTGTTGGTGTTATTAATGCAGTTACTCGTGATCTTGTAAATGTAGTTGACCAAATATCAAAAAGAAGTGTATAAAATATTTAAAATAAAATAATTATTAGGAGATAATAAAATGGCTGAAAAAATAGCTGAAATTGTTGAAAAGATTAAACAATTATCACTTGTTGAAGCTTCAGAATTAAAGAAAGCTTTAGAAGATGAATTTGGCGTAACAGCTGCTGCACCTGTTATGATGGCTGGAGCTGCCCCTGCTGGTGGAGCTGCGCTTACTGAAGAACAAACCGAATTTAATGTAGTATTAGTTAGTGCCGGTGATAAAAAGATTAATGTTATTAAAGTTGTAAGAGCTCATACTGGTTTAGGCTTAAAAGAAGCAAAAGACCTTGTTGATTCTGCTCCAAATCCAGTTAAAGAAGGAATTCCTAAAGAAGAAGCTGAAAAGCTTAAAAAAGAATTCGAAGAAGCTGGTGCAAAAGTAGAATTAAAATAATTAATTATTATATATCGCAATTATACAAAGAGTGGTAAGACGGAGAAAAGCGTCTTATCGCTTTTTGTGTTAAAGTATTCGTTGATTAGAGCAAAAGAAATTAGAAAATGAAAAATAATTGGAGGTTAGGAATTGGATAATAAAAGAATTTCCTTTGGAAAAATATCCTCTGTAATAGATGCTCCGGATTTATTAGATATTCAAACACAGACTTTTGAAGATTTTGTACAATTTAAAGTTCCAATAAGCAAAAGACTAAATAAAGGTCTTCAAGCTGTATTTACTTCAAATTTTCCGATATTTGATAA
Organism: Ignavibacteriales bacterium CG_4_9_14_3_um_filter_30_11; assembly: GCA_002790365.1. GTDB lineage: Bacteria > Bacteroidota > Ignavibacteria > Ignavibacteriales > Ignavibacteriaceae. The sequence continues at coordinate 5,898 of PFVA01000088.1, read as the reverse complement.
TAAAGAGAATTATAGATTAGACTTTTTAAATTACTTTTTTGAAAAACCAAGATTTTCAGTAAATGAATGTACTGAAAGAGGTTTAACATATTCTGTTCCCTTGAAAGCAAAGCTTCGTCTATCAACTAAAGATAGAGAAACAGAAGAATTTGTAAATAGTGTAGAACAAGAAGTTTACCTTGGTAATTTACCATTTATGACTGAACAAGGTACCTTTGTTGTTAATGGAGCAGAAAGAGTAGTAGTATCACAATTACACCGATCACCGGGAGTGGCATTCTCACAAACTTTACATCCAAATGGTACTCCAATTTATTCTGCCAGAATTATTCCTTTAAGAGGTTCTTGGGTTGAATTTGCTACAAACATAAGCTATGTAATGTTTGTATATATAGATAGAAGAAAAAAATTCCCTGCTACTACTTTACTTAGAGCTTTAGGCTATGAAACTGATGAAGAGATTTTGGGGTTATTTGATCTTATTGAAGAAATAGATACTAAAAAAGTTAAACTTGAAGAATATGTTGGCAGAACAATTGCTAGTGATGTATTTGATATGTCAACTGGTGAAGTTTTCCTAGCTAAAGATTCTATTTTTACAGAAGAAGATATTAACAGAGTTGATGAAGCAGAAATAGAAATTTTAAAATTCATAAATTCTGAAACATCACCTGATTTAGATTTAATTGTTAACACATTAAAGAAAGATACATCTCACTCACGCGAAGAAGCATTGTATGCAATCTACAGACAACTTCGTTCCGGAGAAGCTCCTGATATTGAAACAGCTCAAGGATTAATTGAAAAATTATTTTTTAATGATAAAAGATATGACTTGGGTGATGTTGGAAGACACAGGATGAATGATAGATTAAAATTGAATATTGATGAAAATACTACAATCCTAACTGTTGAAGATATTATTGCCATAATGAAATATATAATTAAACTTAGAGTTGGTAACGAACATGTTGATGATATAGACCACTTAGGAAACAGAAGAGTAAAAACTGTTGGTGAACAATTAGGTCAGCAGTTCAATATTGGTATGGCAAGAATGGCCAGAACAATAAAAGAAAGAATGAATATCCGTGATACTGAAAATTTTACACCACAAGATTTAGTTAATGCTAGAACTATCAGCAGTGTTGTAAATGCATTCTTCGGTACAAATCAGCTTTCACAATTTATGGATCAAACAAATCCTTTAGCAGAAATGACACATAAAAGAAGAATGTCAGCTTTAGGACCTGGTGGATTAACTAGAGAAAGAGCTGGTTTTGAAGTTCGAGATGTGCATTATACGCACTATGGTCGACTTTGCCCAATTGAAACTCCTGAAGGCCCAAACATTGGTTTGATATCTTCATTAACTATTTATGCAAGAGTAAACAGATATGGATTTTTAGAAACACCTTATAGAAAAGTAGAAAAAGGTAAAGTTGCTGGTGATGTTGAATATTTATCAGCAGAACAAGAAGATTATTTTACAATTGCTCAGGCAAATGCTGCTTTAGATAACAAAAATAAATTCGTTAATGAAAGAGTAAAATCAAGATTCAAAGGTGAATTCCCGATTGCAAATGGAAATAATGTGCAATATATGGATGTAGCTCCTGCTCAATTAGTTAGTGCAGCTGCTGCTATGATTCCTTTTCTTGAACACGATGATGCAAACAGAGCATTGATGGGTTCTAATATGCAGAGACAAGCAGTTCCACTGTTAAAACCTGAGGCACCAATTGTTGGTACAGGAATGGAAAAAAAATTAGCAATGGATTCAAGAGCTGTTATAGTTGCTACAGGAAATGGAAAGGTAGATTATGTTGACGCAAATAAAATAATAATTAATTATGATGTAAATCCTAATAGTATAGAATTTTTAACAGGTTTTAATGATTCAAGTTCTGTGGAATATGAATTGACAAAATTTAAAGGAACAAACCAAGAGACATGTATTAACCAAATCCCAATTGTTAAAGAAGGACAAAAAGTAACTGAAGGTTATGTTATAGCTGATGGTTGTGCAACTGACGGAGGCGAAATTGCTCTCGGTAGAAATGTTCTAGTTGCATTCATGCCTTGGAGAGGTTATAACTTTGAAGATGCTATTGTTATAAATGAAAAAATTGTTTCTAAAGATGTTTATACATCAATACATGTTGAAGAATATGAATTACAAGTTAGAGAAACAAAAAGAGGTGAAGAAGAACTTACAAGAGAAATTCCAAATGTTAGTGAAGAAGCTGTAAAAAATTTAGATGAATTCGGAATTGTTAGAGAAGGTGCTCAAGTTAAAGAAGGTGATATACTAATTGGTAAGATTACTCCAAAAGGAGAAACAGATCCAACACCGGAAGAAAAACTTTTAAGAGCAATCTTTGGTGATAAGGCTGGCGATGTTAAAGATTCTTCATTAAAAGCTCCTCCCGGACTTAAAGGAACAATTATAAAAACAAGATTATTTAGCAGAAAAAGAAGAGATGCTGATGCTAAAAAAGTTGAAAAGAAACTTTTAGATGATTTAGAAAAACAACATAGAGTTAAATTAAATGAACATTATAAAAAACTTGTTGCTAAACTAACTAAGCTTACAGAAAATGAAAACACAGCAGGTATAAGAGATCTTGATGGTAGTGTTGTTTTGAGAGGTGGAACAACTATTAAAGATACTACTTTTAGTTCTCTAGATGATGTTACAAAATTAGATTATACTTTAGATTGGTTTGATACAAAAAAAATAAACGGACATGTTCAAAAATTATATGTTAATTATTTTGATGTACTTTCCGATTATGAAGAAGAATACAAAAAAGAAAAAGTTAAAGTTATAAGCGGAGATGAATTACCTCCTGGTATTATTCAACTTGCAAAAGTTTATGTAGCCGTAAAGCGTAAACTTTCTGTTGGTGATAAAATGGCTGGCAGACATGGTAATAAAGGTGTAGTTGCTAAAATAGTACCTCAGGAAGATATGCCGTTTTTACCAAATGGTCAACAAGTAGATATTATTCTTAACCCACTTGGTGTTCCATCAAGAATGAACCTTGGCCAGCTTTATGAAACCGCACTGGGTTGGGCAGGTAAAGTTTTAGGCGTAAAATTCTCAACTCCTATTTTTGACGGAGCTAAAATAGAAGATATTGATGAATGGCTGGCAAAAGCAGGCATTCAACACGGAAGTAAAACAACTCTTATTGATGGTAGATCAGGTGAAAAATTTCAACAAGAAGTTACTTGCGGATATATTTATATGCTAAAACTTCATCACTTAGTTGATGATAAAATACACGCAAGGTCAATTGGACCATACTCATTAATTACTCAACAACCACTTGGCGGTAAAGCACAATTCGGTGGTCAGAGATTTGGCGAAATGGAGGTATGGGCGTTGGAAGGTTATGGTGCTGCCAATATTTTACAAGAAATTCTAACCGTAAAAAGTGACGATGTGGCTGGCAGGTCAAAGGTATATGAAGCAATTGTTAAAGGTGATAATTTACCTGAGCCAAATATTCCGGAGTCGTTCAATGTATTAATTAAAGAGCTTCAAGGATTGGGGCTTGATATAAAAATAAATTAATACACAGAACTAACTTTATCACATAGAAATTAGGAGATATAAAATGGCTTATAGAGTTCAAGAAAATGCAATGAAAGAGATATCTAAAATTACTATATCATTGGCTAGTCCAGATGATATTTTAACTAGATCTCATGGCGAAGTTACAAAACCAGAAACGATAAATTACAGATCGTTCAGACCTGAAAAGGATGGCCTTTTTTGCGAAAAAATATTTGGACCCACCAGGGATTGGGAATGTTACTGTGGTAAGTATAAAAGGATAAGATACAGAGGCATCATTTGCGATAGATGCGGTGTTGAAGTTACGCAGAAAAGTGTAAGAAGAGAAAGAATGGGACACATAAGTCTTGCTGTACCTGTTGTTCACATTTGGTTTTTCAGAGCTCAACCTTCAAAAATTGGCAACATTATTGGAATCAGTTTAAAAGAATTAGAAAAGATAATTTATTATGAATCCTATGCTGTAATAAATCCTGGACCAACAGGGTTAAATAAAATGGACCTGATTTCAGAAGACCAGTATTTTGAAGTATTAAACTCACTACCTACTGAAAATGAAAAACTTGATGATACAGATCCTAATAAATTTGTTGCAAAAATAGGTGGTGAAGCTGTTAAAGAAATATTAAGTAATACAAATGTTGCTGAACTTTCTAAGGAATTAAGAGATCAACTTAAAGTTGAAACCTCTCAACAGAAAAAAGCAGATCTATTAAAAAGATTAAGAGTATTAGAATCATTTAAAGAAGAAGAAGGTAAAGTTCCAAACAATCCTGAATGGATGGTGTTGGATTATATTCAAATAATTCCACCAGAGCTAAGACCTCTAGTTCCATTGGAAGGCGGAAGATTTGCTACTAGTGATCTAAATGATCTATATAGAAGAGTAATAATTAGAAACAACAGATTAAAAAGATTAATAGATATTAAAGCACCGGAAGTAATTTTAAGAAATGAAAAAAGAATGCTTCAGGAATCTGTTGATGCTCTTTTTGATAACTCAAGAAGAGGAAGCGCTGTAAGAAGCGACAACAACAGACCATTAAAATCTTTAAGTGATATGCTTAAAGGTAAACAAGGTAGATTCCGTCAAAACTTACTTGGTAAAAGAGTTGATTATTCTGGCCGTTCGGTTATTGTTGTTGGACCTGAATTAAAATTACATCAATGCGGTTTACCTAAAGACATGGCAGTAGAATTATTTAAACCTTTTATAATTAAAAAATTAATTAGTAGAGGTTATAATAAAACTGTTAAAAGCGCAAGAAAAATAGTTGATAGAAAAGATCCAATAATTTGGGATATTCTTGCGAAGATTATTGAAAGTCATCCGGTTATGTTGAACAGAGCTCCTACTCTTCACAGACTTGGTATACAGGCATTTCAGCCAATATTAATAGATGGTAAAGCAATACAATTACATCCAATGGTCTGTACAGCTTTTAACGCAGATTTTGATGGAGATCAGATGGCTGTTCATATTCCTCTTTCTTATGAAGCGCAATTGGAAGCATCTTTATTGATGTTAAGTAGTCATAATATTTTATCACCTCAGAATGGTAGTCCGGTTGTAGTTCCTACACAGGATATTGTTCTTGGTTGTTACTATATTACAAAATCTAAGGATGGTGAAAAAGGTGAAGGAATGAGTTTCTCGTCACCTAAAGAAGTAATAATTGCTTACAATAATAAAGTTATTAATCTTCATACTAAAATTAAAGTTAGAATTGACAACGAAATAATTGATACAACAACAGGTCGTATTATATTTAACCAAATTGTTCCTAAAGAAATGGGTTACTTTAACCAAATATTAATCAAAAAAACTTTTGGTGGTTTTATTGGTCAAATGTTTATGAAACTTGGTAATAAAGTAACTGCTAAATTTTTAGATGATTTAAAAGAATTAGGATTTAGATATTCTACAGCTGGTGGTCTTTCTGTAAGTTATGCTGACATGATTATACCTGAAGAAAAACATGAAATGATTGAAAAGGCTAACGCAAAAGTTAATGGTATATTAAACGAACATGAGCAAGGCGTAATTACAGATGCCGAAAGATATAATAAAATAATAGATGTTTGGACGCATACTACTAATGATGTTGCCCGCGTATTGATGGAAAAAATTAAAAATCATAATCACGGTTTTAACTCTTTACATATGATGGTTGACTCCGGTGCAAGAGGTTCTCAAGAACAGGTTAGACAGCTTGCCGGTATGCGTGGATTGATGATGAAACCTCAAAAATCTTTATCCGGACAAGCAGGTGAAATTATTGAGAATCCAATTGTTGCAAACTTTAAAGAAG
>PFVA01000060.1 GCA_002790365.1 Ignavibacteriales bacterium CG_4_9_14_3_um_filter_30_11 | reverse complement strand
GCTTTGTTAAATGATGTTGGACTTGGACCAAAATCAAAACTGGCTGTATGATCATCTAAAGTTGCTGATATATTCATATTACCTTCAAATGCACCGGCTGGTATTACTATATTACCATGTAGTTTAACATTCCCGCCGTCTAAATTTCCTTCTATTACTATATTACCACCAACAGAACCGTCAACATCTTTATTAACAGTAATAAGTTTATTAAGAGAACTAATATTTAATTCAATTGGTTGTTTATTTATTTTTTGACTGATATTTTGGGTTGGACCTACTAAAGATGATTGGTCAGTACAACCAGCAAAAAATAACCCCAAAGCTAAAAATGTTGAAAGTACTATCTTTTTCATTATGTTGCCTCGCCTTAACTATTGTTTATGTTTTCAAAATCACATTTAATTTAAGAACATCCGTAATTATTCAAACTTCGTGCCAGAAATATTGTTTCGTTTTTAAGCTATTTTTGGATGTTTCGATAAAATAAGTATGTAATTTTTACCTATTGGGTTATTTTATACAGATAGTGTAAAATTTTTTTACACTTATAAACAGTTAATTTATTATGAAATATGGGGGATCTGATGAAAGAGTAGTGAATATTATTTGCTAATTTGATTTTAGAGATTTTAATTCTGATTTAATATCATTAATCTTATTTTTTATTTTCAGGTTTGTGTACAATTTTAAAGATTCATTAAAGTTAAACTCTGATTTTTTTGTTTCTTTTAAAGTTTTAAATAAATGACCTAGTTCAAAATAGGTCTCAGCTTGATTTAGAATATTTTCTAATTCAATATTCATTCTTAAACTGGTATTTAAATGATTTTCAGCTAAAACATAATTTTTCAAATTACTTTCAATAATGCCTTTAATTTTATAAATATCTGCAATGGACATCTTGTCATTTATTTTATACCCAATTTCCATTGCTTTATCTGCAAATACATTTGCAAGTTTAAAATCATTAAGTTTTGTATAAATTAATGCTTTGTTTAACAATGCAACGCAAATTGGATTTAACACTCCGGCTTTTTGAGACACAGCAAAACTTCTATCAAATTCTTTTAGCGCGGATATGTAATTCCCTTTTTCTAAATAAAGAACTCCAATATTTCCTGTCACCTCGGCTATTCTTCTGTAATTTTTTTCTTTTTCAAAAATTATCAATGCTCTTTGATAATAATTAAATGCCTCATCATAATTTTGTAGAATATTATTTACCACACCCAAATTAGATTCTATCATTCCATAAATGGTTTTATCTTTTTTAGGATTTAGATAACTCAGACTCAAATCAAAATGTTTGTGCGCTTTATTTAAATTCCCTTTATCCCCAAATATAGTTCCCATTAAATTTTCGCATTTAGCTAAACCCTTGTAGTCATTTTCATGTTTATAAATATTTTTTGCTTTGATGATATAGTTTTTACTTTTTTCCCATTCTGCTTGGCGGCTGTAAATATCACCTAAAGACATTAAAGCAAATGCTAAAACATTTTTGTATTTATCTTTTTTAATACTGAAGTCAATTAATTTATTGAATATACGGGAAGAAACATCCAGCTCACCCTTAATAGTGGATACTTCACCTAAGAATAGTAATAGTTCTAAATATTTAGCACTTGAGAGATTTTGTTCAGAAAATGAAAGTAAAAATTCTATATAAGTATTATAATCTGTTGAAGAATTTAACTCACTCTTTAAGCTAATTTCTTTAAGTTTTTTTCCAACATCATCTTTTTTCTTTCCTGATTTATTAATGTTGGATAAAAGTTTTTTATATTCATCAAATCTTTTACTATCAAAATATTCTTTTAAGATCTTCTCAATTACTGATATATTGTTTACCAATTGGATTATACCTCTTTAATTATTTTGCCCAATTGTATCTTGAAAAATGTTTTAACTGTGCATTTTTAACTTTTACTTTACCTTCTTTAATATTAATTTCTAATTTGTCATAAACAACCGGTTCAAAATTTCCATTGTCATCAACAAATCCAAAGTTTAAATTATTAGGATCTACACCATTTAGATCTAATCCCTCAATATCTCCGGTAAAAAGAAGCGGTAAAACAAAAGTAGCTCCATCAGGGCCAAAATCAAATCCTGCATATTTATTATCAAGCTTCATAGTAAATTTTATTTTACCTGAAAAAGCACCTGCTGGTACTTTAAGTTTTCCATGATATTCAACACCTTTTTTGATCTTACCTTCTATTTCAACTGTACCTCCTATATAACCGTAAATTATTGAATTAACAGTTTTATGTTTATTTAGGAAAGAAAAAGGTAATTTGATTAGAGTTGCTGGATCACTTTGAACTGCTTTTTTATTCAAATCAGAATTAGTGGGTTGTAAAACTGAGCTATTGTCAGTGCAACCCGCAAGCAGAAAACCTACGACAACGAATGAAAATAGTAAAATTCGTTTCATTACGGACTCCTTTTATTAATGGGACTTTAAAGCTATAATTTCTAACGATAAAGTCAAATTTTTATAGACCAATGGTTAAAAAAACTTTATTGGGATCATTAAACCCAGATTTTCCGTTGGAAAATCTGCCCTCAGGGCCGACAATTTGTAAGTAAATAAAGATCATATACTTAGTTATATAAAAATCTCGGAATTCGTTATTTGAGTAATATGTTTTT
>PFVA01000204.1:834-13476 GCA_002790365.1 Ignavibacteriales bacterium CG_4_9_14_3_um_filter_30_11 | reverse complement strand
TAATTAAGAATTATTCTATTATTTTAACAGCTTTTTTAGCCAAACCTCGAAGGTTTCACAGATTTGCGAAAGATGACTTATATAAAATGAAGTGAAACACATCCTCACAATCCTAAAAATATAATCGCAACTCCGCAGCTAAATATCAGGAAGCCTGCAAGTGCATGAGAATATCGCTCGATTGATGGAAAGCTAATAGTTTTTAATCCGTATAGTGAAAGCAGTACAATGCCAAGCATTGTTGCTATTGTAATTAATCCAAAAACTGATGTGACTAATATCAGGGAAAATGTACTTGCCGTTGCAGCAGGATACATTAAAATTGGAATCAATGCTTCACACGGACCAAAAATAAAAATAATAAATAGCACCCACGGTGTAAGTTTTTTTTCTTTCACCTCACTATGAACATGGGTGTGGTCATGTGAATGAACATGTTCGTGTGAGTGAACTAATTTATCTTCATGAATATGAAAATGTGAGTGCGGTTTATACTTTACTGCTTTTTTAATTCCCCAAAGTAAATACAGCAAACCAAAAGAAATTAATAACCAGCCGGCAATTTCTCCTCGAATCGATTCAAAATATTCAACGCTCTTTAACGCTAATCCAAAGGCAATCCCAATTGCACCAATAACAACTGAGCTGAGAATATGACCAACTCCACAAAGTACTGTAACTAAAGTGGTTTTTGTTATTGACCAGTTTGATGCTTTAGCAAGTGTTATAAAAGGTATGTAGTGATCCGGTCCTAAAATTGTATGAACGAAACCAAGTGATGCGGCAGTTACAGTAAGTAAAGTCAATTCTTCATTCATAAAAAACCTTTTACTAAAAGTTTAACATTTTAAATTTGGCTTCTATAATATAAGAAGTCATTTCTTTTCAAAAATTTGCTATAATCAAATTCTGATATTATTTTACCATTAGCAAGAGTCATAATAAATTTCTTCAAGGAAAAGATAATGCACGAGCTTTCTATCGCACAGGAAATTTTCAGTATAGTTCAACAAAATGTTGATAAAGAAAATTTGAACAGCGTGAAAAATGTAAAAGTTAAAATTGGAAAGCTTAGCAACATCCTGCCTGATTCTCTTCTCTTTTGTTTTGATGCAATAAAGACAGACACATCATTAAAAAATTCTGAACTTATAATTAATCAAACGCCAGTAGTTGTAGAATGCAGCGATTGTAAATCTGATTCCGAAATTGAACCGCCCGTTTTCACTTGCCCAAAGTGCAGCGGCATAAATATTAAAATGACCGGCGGAAGTGAACTTATTGTAGAAGAAATTGAACTTAACGATATTATCCCGGAGGTAAAATGAGTGTAATAACTGTTGAAAGAAAAGTTTTAGAAAAAAATGATAACATCGCTTCAGAGATACGAAAATTATTTTTTGATAAAAAAATATTTTCAATCAATCTTGTAAGCTCGCCGGGGAGTGGAAAAACGAGTCTCGTTGAACGAACAATTTCAAACAGCAAAGACAAACTCCGTATTGCTGTTGTCGAAGGAGATGTTCAAACTGATCTTGATGCAAAGCGTGTTGATGCGTTCGGAGTACCGGTTGTACAAATTGTAACAAATGGCGGCTGTCATCTTGAAGCAGGTTTAGTCCGTGATGCTCTTAAATCTCTTAACCTTAATTCTGTTGATTTATTGATTATCGAAAATGTAGGTAATCTCGTTTGCCCGGCAGGATATGATCTTGGGGAAGATTTAAAAGTTGTTGTTGCAAGTACTACAGAAGGCGATGATAAGCCGCTAAAATATCCTGCGATGTTTAGAAATTCCTCGGCATTAATTATTAATAAAATAGATTTACTTCCATATCTTAAGTGTGATATGGATGCTTTAAAGAGTAATGCTTTAAAAATAAATCCTGCTCTAAAAATATTTGAAGTTTCCTGCACAACAGATGCAGGAATTAATGATTGGATAAATTGGTTGTTACAAAAAATAAAAGCTAAATGATAAAACGGCTTTCGATATTTGTCAGAGGAGCTGTTCAGGGGGTGGGGTTTAGACCGTTTGTTTATTGCATCGCAAATGAACTTCAATTAAAAGGATTTGTTTTTAACTCTTCCGCCGGAGTTTCAATTGAAGTTGAGGGATTTCAGAACTCACTTAATCATTTTCTCTTCAAACTTCAAAATGAAAAACCTCGCTTGGCTATAATTAACAGCATCGAATCTTTTTACTTGCCTGCTGCTGGTTACAATGAATTTAAAATTGAAGAAAGCTCCGATGAAGTTGAAAAAACAACTTTGATACTTCCTGATTTTGCTGTATGCGATGAGTGCTTGAAAGAAATGTTTGATCCAAATGACAGACATTATCTTTATCCTTTTATTAACTGTACTAATTGCGGACCAAGATTTTCAATTATTGAAAAACTCCCTTACGACCGTCCGAATACTTCAATGAAAAATTTTCTAATGTGTGATAATTGCAGAAGAGAATATGAAAATCCAACAGATAGACGCTTCCACGCACAGCCAACTGCTTGTCCTGTTTGCGGTCCCCAAATCGAACTGTGGGATGCTGATGGAAAAGTTTTAGCAGAAAAACATTCCGCACTTTTGATTGCAATAGATAAAATTAAATCTGGATTTGTGGTTGCTCTGAAAGGTTTAGGCGGATTTCAATTAATTGTTGATGCGGAAAATTTTTCTGCCGTTCAAAAACTTCGTGAACGAAAACACCGCGATGTAAAACCTTTTGCATTAATGTTCCTATCAATTGAAAGCATAAAAAATATCTGTGAAATCAATCAGGAAGAAGAAAGAATTCTTCTTTCGCCCGAATCGCCAATTGTAATTGTTAAAAAGAAAAATATTTCTACACAGCTTGCGGAAAATGTGTCGCCTAAAAATCCAAATCTTGGAGTGATGCTTCCTTACACACCACTTCATCATTTGCTGATAAAAGAACTGAACAAACCAATCATTGCAACAAGCGGCAACCTTTCCGAAGAACCAATTTGTATTGATAATTATGAAGCGCTTCAAAGATTAAAAATTCTTGCTGATTATTTCCTCGTACATAACAGACCAATTGTCCGGCACATTGATGATTCAATTGTTCGTGTAATTCACAATCGTCAGATGATGATGCGACGCGCTCGTGGTTTTGCTCCGTTGCCAATTACTATTGATTTTAAAAATGATAATGAAAAAAATCTCACCGTTCTTTCTGTTGGTGCACATTTAAAAAATTCTGTGGCGCTAAAAGTGAAAAATAATATTTTTATTAGTCAGCATATTGGTGATCTTTCAACAGAAGAATCACACAAAGCATTTAAAAATGTTATAAATGATTTTTTAGATTTATACAATACTCAGCCCGAGGTTGTGGTAAGTGATCTTCATCCTGATTATTTATCAACTAAGTTTGCTAAAAATATCAGCCAAGATGTTCAGTCATATCAACATCATTATGCTCATATTGCTTCGTGCAGAATTGAGAATCATTTTAATGGCGATGCACTTGGAGTTTCTTGGGATGGAACAGGTTTGGGTTTTGATAATTCAATTTGGGGCGGTGAGTTTTTTCATTCCTGCGATTACAGTTACAGACACATTGCACAATTTAAAAAGTTTAAGCTGCCCGGCGGAGAATCTGCAATTAAAGAACCGCGAAGAGTTGCCGCAGGATTGCTTCATACATTATTTGGAAGCGATTTTCTAAAAAATAATTCAGATTATTTTGAAAAGAATTTTACTTCTGCTGAGTTGAAAACAATTCAATCGATGCTTGAAAAAAATATTAACTGTCCGACTACTTCAAGTGTTGGCAGATTGTTCGATGCGGTTTCTTCTTTGCTGAACTTGTGTCATAAATCTAATTTTGAGGGACAGGCTGCAATGCTTCTTGAATTTGCTGCTGATGGAAATGAAAATGAATATTATCCCTTTGAATTAGTTGAAAATGAAATTCTAATAATTGATTGGAGTTCGATCATTATAAATATTTTGATTGATTTGCAGGATAAAGTTTCAGTTAAAAAAATATCCACAAAATTTCATAACTCACTTGTTGAAATAATTTTTGCAATTACTAAACAGTTTAAGTTTGATAATGTAATTTTAAGCGGCGGATGCTTTCAAAATAAATTATTAACAGAACATGTAATCGAAAAACTTGAATCAAAAAAAATCAATGTTTACTGGCATCAAAGAATTCCACCAAATGATGGCGGAATTTCATTAGGACAAATTGCCGCTTATTTAATTGATTTAAAAAATCAAAAAGAAGAAACAATTAAAAAGAAAATTTCTGTAAGGAGTTAAATATGTGTCTTGCTGTACCCGGGAAAATAGTTTCGATTGATGAGAGCAATCCTGATTTGAAAATGGCAAAAGTAAACTTTGGCGGAGTGATGAAAGAGATTTGCATTCAATGGCTGCCTGATGCAAATGTTGGTGAATATGTTTTAGCGCATGTTGGTTTTGCGTTAAATAAGATTGATGAAAAAGATGCTGAAGATACTTTGAAAATATTACATGAGATGGGTGATTTAAACGAAGAAGAATTTAAGTCCGAGAGTATCTGATGAAGTATGTTGACGAATTCCGAAATTTGGATGCCGCAAAATCCATCGCTGATAAAATCCGTGCTATAACCAAGCATAAGTGGAACATTATGGAAATCTGCGGTGGACAAACACACACAATAATGAAATACAATGTTGAAGAACTTCTGCCGCCGGAAATAAATCTCATTCACGGTCCCGGCTGTCCTGTGTGTGTTACTCCGCTTGAATTGATTGACAAAGCAATTAACATTGCATCGCGAGCAGATGTGATCTTCACTTCATTTGGTGATATGCTTCGTGTGCCCGGCTCGAAAATGGATTTACTTGCAGTGAAGGCAATTGGCGGGAATGTTAAAATGGTTTACTCACCGCTTGATGCGGTCAAAATTGCAGAACAAAATCCCGATAAAAAAGTTGTATTCTTCGCAGTAGGATTTGAAACCACAGCTCCGGCAAATGCAATGAGTGTTTTTGAAGCAAGCAAAAGAGGAATAAAAAATTACTCCATCCTTTGTTCACACGTGTTAGTGCCGCCAGCAATTGAAGCATTGCTTAGTTCGAAAGATAATTTAATTCAGGGATTTCTTGCTGCCGGACACGTTTGCACTGTTATGGGTTACGAAGATTATATTCCGCTTTCGAGGCGATATAAAATTCCCATTGTTGTTACAGGATTTGAACCGGTTGATATTCTTCAGGGAATATTTATGACTGTAAAACAGCTTGAAGAAAAAAGATTTGAAGTTGAAAATCAATACAGCCGTGTTGTTACCAAACAAGGAAACATTGCGGCTAAAAATCTTTTAAATGAAATCTTTGATGTGGTTGATAGAAAATGGCGTGGTATTGGTACAATTCCTAAAAGTGGTTTTGGTCTGAAAGAAAAATATGCAGGCTACGATGCTGAAAAAATATTCTCTCTCGAAAATATTATAGTTGAAGAATCTCCGCTTTGTATTGCAGGATTAGTTTTACAAGGATTAAAAAAGCCAATGGAGTGTTCACAGTTTGGAAAAACCTGTACACCGGAAAATCCGCTTGGCGCACCAATGGTTTCTTCCGAAGGCGCTTGTGCTGCTTATTTTCATTATGGAAAAAGATAAGTATGGATAATGGTTGATGGAAGTTGGAACATGATAATTAAAAGAAAATTTCTAAGTCACTTTACAAATTTGTCATACTGAATTTATTTCAGTATCTAAAAAAACTTAGCAAACGAAAATTCTGAAACAAGTTCAGAATGACAGAATTGTTAACTTAGCGTAAGATGAGTTCTAATTTAATTTTATAAATAATAATCAAGCGATTTAATAATGAGCAAAGAAACTATTTCAACTTTTAATCTCAACTGTCCGATGCCAATTTCAAATTATGATAAAGTTTTATTGGCACATGGCGGCGGCGGTACTTTATCGCATCAGTTGATAACAAAAATGTTTTATTCACAATTTGAAAATGAATTTCTTAATCAACAGCACGACAGCGCAGTATTAAATTTTGATAATCAAAAAATTGCATTTACTACTGATTCTTATGTTGTCCATCCAATATTTTTTCCCGGAGGAAACATCGGCGATCTTGCTGTGAACGGAACTGTGAATGATCTTGCAGTATCAGGTGCAAAACCAATGTTCATCTCTTGTAGTTTTATTATCGAAGAAGGCTTGGATATGAATGAACTCTGGCAGATTGTTCAATCAATGAAAATCGCTGCAGATAAAGCCGGAGTAAAAATTGTTACCGGCGATACCAAAGTAGTTGACCGCGGCAAAGGCGATAAAATTTTTATAAACACTTCGGGCATCGGTTTAATTTATGATGGTGCAAATATCAACCCAAGAAACTGCAAGCCCGGCGATGTAATAGTTATAAACGGAAAAATTGCAGAGCACGGTGTTACAATTATGTCCGCACGCGAAGGATTAGAATTTGAAACTACAATTAAAAGTGATACTGCAGCACTTAATACACTTGTTGAAAATATTTTATCAGTTTCAAAAAATGTTCACATTATGCGAGATCCTACACGCGGTGGAATAGCAAGTACATTAAACGAAATTGCATCGCTTGCAAATGTTGGAATTCAAATTGAGCAGAATAAAATTCCAATTTCTGAAGAAGTGAGAGGTGCTTGCGAGATTCTTGGACTTGATCCTTTGTATATTGCTAACGAAGGAAAAATAATTGTCATTGCATCTGCTGAGGATGGTGAAAAAATTCTTGCTAAGATGAAAGAACATCCGCTTGGAAAAGAATCAGTGATAATTGGACAAGTAAGAAACGATGAACCCGGAATCGTTGTTATGAAAACATTAATTGGAAGTTCACGAATTGTGGATATGATTTCTGGCGAGCAGCTTCCAAGAATTTGTTGAAGAAATTATTATTTTAGGTTATGCACAACAAAAATTCATTAACAATAATTACACAGAACGAGACAATGCGGGAAATTCTTGCTCGCATTGATATGATTTCTGATTCAGATAGTTCTGTGCTGTTAATTGGCGAGACCGGTGTTGGCAAAGAAATTTTTGCCGAATACATTCATCGTACAAGTTCGCGTGCATTAAAAACATTTGTAAAAATTGGACTTGCAGCATTACCTTCAGAGTTACTCAGCAGTGAATTATTCGGACACGAGAAAGGTGCTTACACAAGTGCATCAACAGAAAAAAAAGGATTGTTTGAGATAGCAGATGCCGGCAGCATTTTTCTTGATGATATTGATGATGTGCCGATTGATATTCAAACTAAACTTCTTCGCGTTCTTGAATCACGTGAGTTGATGAGAATTGGCGGAACCACTCCAATTCAGATTGATGTTCGATTAATAACTGCATCAAAAGTTGATTTGAAGGAGCTTGTAAATCGCGGAATTTTTCGTGCTGATTTATTCTACAGAATAAATGTCGTTCCAATTCGCATCCCACCCCTTCGTGAAAGAAGAGATGACATTCCGCCATTGGTAGAACATTTCCTAAAATATTTTCAACCTCAAAAAAGTATTTCAGTTTCAAAAGAAGCTATGCGTGCTTTGGTAAATTATCCTTTTCCCGGAAATGTGCGCGAGTTAAAAAATCTTATTCAACGAATAAGTTTATTTGTCAATGGCGAAATCAATTTGAATGACTTGCCTTCGGAAATAAAAAACGAAAATCCGGTTGAAACTTTGATTAAAGCCTGTAATAAATGTTATATCGATGGACAAATGAGTCTTGATCAGATTGTACATTGCCTTGAGCATAATCTTTTAAATGAAGCATTGAATAAAGCAAAGGGGAATCAATCTCTTGCTGCAAAGGAATTGGGACTCAGTCTTTCTACATTTAGAGATAAAATTAAAAAGTATAATTTGAAATAATTATGCACATTTTATTCATCCTCTGCGAAGATGTGATTTTTCCCTTTTCTAATTGTTCACAATAATTAAACACCTACGATGTTTGTCGCAATAATTATTTTCATCAACCTCGTAGAGGTTGTATCAATGTATTAGTAAGCTCAATCCAAATTGTTTAATCTTCGTAGAGGATTATAATTATTACTCATGTTACGCAATTGTCATGCTGTTCGCCGTGGCGAATCGTTTCAGCATCTCGAATTTTTAATAAAAGAAGATTCCGAAACAAGTTCGGAATGACATAATGGATATTTTTACATAATGTGAGTTATTATAATACTGTTTATTAAACAGGACAGGTTTTAACTTCTGAATATATTCCTAATCACTCTCACTTCAACATAAAACGGAAAACCGCAGTACATTAAACGGGAATCCGCAATCAGTTTTTTTACTTCACTCAAAATGCATTAGAAATAAAAACTTCTGTAAGGCATAGTCTTTGCTTTTATAGAATGACAGATATGTATCCTTTACAAATTGATGGCAAAATTTGCAGACCGAAACATTAAATAAATTAAATCTTACCGGCGAGGTAATTGAGATTTATGAGAAGGATAGTAAGAAAATCGCCAAAGTATTTCTTCAATCGCTATGCTTAGAAGTTTCAATTGACTCAGTTAAAGATGTTCATCTTTCCGACAAGCTAAATTTGGAAACAAGGTTTATAATCGATAAAGCAGAAAAAGAAATTTACATTATATAAAAAATTAATTATCTGTTTAACAAAAACATTAGGAGTAACTAATGGAACAAAAACCACTAACGATTTATGAGAACATGCAACTGCGTGGATATTCGCGCAGAGACTTTCTAAAGTTTGCAAGCTGGCTTGCAGCTTTTATTGGTATTGAAGCAAGCGGTGTAGGAAACATTGTTCGTGCAATGGAAAACAAACCTCGCCTGCCGGTTGTATGGTTTCACTTTCAAGAATGTACTTGCTGCAGCGAGTCATTCATTCGTTCTTCACACCCGATTGTATCTGATATTATATTAGATAAAATTTCTCTCGACTACACAGAGACTCTTCAAGCAGCCGCAGGTAAACAAGCCGAAGAAGCACTTAACGAAACAATGAAAAAATATAGAGGCGAATACCTGATGCTTGTTGAGGGTTCTATCCCAACTGACGATGATGGAATTTATTGCTGCATTGGTGGAAGATCTGCACTTGATATTGTTAAAGAAGCTGCTTCCGGTGCTAAAGCAATCGTTGCCTGGGGAAGCTGCGCTTCAAATGGTTGTATTCAAAGTTCAAAACCAAATCCAACAGGTGCAACTCCAATTCATAAAATAATAAGTGGTGTACCAATTATTAATGTTCCCGGCTGTCCTCCAATCGGAGAGGTTATGGCAGGCACAATTGTTCATCTGCTTGCCTTCGATAGAATCCCTCAGCTTGATGGACTTGGAAGACCGAAAGCATTTTACTCACGCAGAGTTCACGATACTTGTTATCGCAGACCAAATTATGACGCGGGACTTTTTGTTGAATCCTTTGATGATGAAAATGCAAAACGCGGATATTGCCTTTACAAGATGGGCTGCCGCGGTCCCGTTACTTATAATTCTTGTGGTGTGATAAAATGGAATAACGGTGTCAGCTATCCAATTCAATCTGGTCACGGATGCATTGGATGCAGTGAAGCAAACTTCTGGGATAACGGACCTTTCTATCAGCATCTTGCTTCGTTCCCGGGATTTGGAATTGAAACAACTGCAGACACAATTGGAGTTGTAGTTGGCGCTGCTACTGTTGCCGGAATTGCTGCACATGCAGTTTCAACCAATATTAAAAAATGTAAAATGATAAATCAAGCAATTAATGATACCAACTCATCCACAGAAAAAGAGGAGGTTAAAAAGTAATGGCAAACAGAATAGTAATTGATCCTATCACAAGGATCGAAGGTCATCTTCGAATAGAAGTAGAAGTTAAAGACGGAAAAGTTGTTGATGCTTACAGCTCAGGGACAATGGTAAGAGGATTTGAAATAATTCTTAAAGGAAGAGATCCGAGGGATGCCTGGGCTTTTGTTGAAAGAGCTTGCGGTGTTTGCACAACTGTTCATGCGCTTGCATCAGTAAGAGCTGTTGAAGATGCTGTGAAAATAGTTGTCCCGCCAAACGCAGAGCTGATTAGAAATCTTATGTTTTGTGCACAGTATATGCAGGATCATGTTGTGCATTTTTATCATTTACACGCTCTGGATTGGGTTGATGTTGTTAGTGCTTTAAAAGCCAATCCAAATGAAACATCAAAAATTGCGCAAAGCATTTCAAATTATCCGAAAAGTTCACCCGCATATTTTTCTGATCTGCAAAAAAGATTAACAACATTTGTAAACAGCGGACAGCTTGGAATTTTTGCAAATGGTTATTGGGGACACAAAGCATATAAACTCCCTCCCGAAGTAAATCTGATTGGAGTTGCTCATTATCTCGAAGCACTCGAATGGCAAAAAGAAATAGTGAAGATTCATACAATATTTGGCGGAAAGAATCCGCATCCAAATTATTTGGTTGGCGGAGTTCCATGTGCAATAAATATTGATGATGCGAACGCACTAAACGCAGAACGTCTTGCTTATGTTGGAACTTTACTTGCTGAAGCAAAAGAATTTATTGAGCAGGTTTACATTCCCGATTTGCTTGCTGTTGCGCCTTACTATCTTGATTGGGGCGGAATTGGCGGTGGATTAGAAAATTATCTTGCTTATGGTGATCTTCCAACAAATGGTTATGCTGATGTTGCTAAATTTAAATTCCCGCGTGGTGCTGTGATTGGCAGAAATTTAAATGAAGTTCAGGAAGTTGATGGTAAAGATGCCGAACAAATTCAGGAATACATTTCACACTCGTGGTATGAATATTCTGATGGTGATGATAAAGGAAAGCATCCATGGGTTGGTGAAACTAAATTTAATTATACTGGTCCAAAACCTCCTTACGATCAATTAAATGTTGATCAGAAATATAGCTGGTTAAAAACTCCACGCTGGAAAGGACAGGCAATGGAAGTTGGTCCTTTGGCAAGAGTGCTTGTAGCGTATGCTTCCGGAAGCACCGAAGTTAAAGATTTGGTTGGATTTGCTCTTGGTAAATTGAATGTTCCTGCTGCTGCTTTGTTCTCAACACTTGGCAGAACAGCCGCAAGAGGATTGGAGACTATGCTTGTTTCCGGCTGGTCAAAAGAATTTTATGATCAGCTTCTGGCAAATATTAAAAACGGAGACACACGAACATTTAATAATTCTAATTGGGAGCCTTCGTCCTGGCCAAAAGATGCAAAGGGGGTGGGATTAACAGAAGCGCCTCGTGGTGCACTCGCTCACTGGATTGTTATTAAAGATGAAAAGATTGATAACTATCAGCTTGTTGTTCCATCAACATGGAATGCTTCACCGAGAGACCCTAAAGGACAAATGTCGGCTTACGAATCTTCGTTAATCGGTACACCTGTTGCTGATCCTGAAAAGCCTTTGGAGATATTACGCACAATACATTCATTTGATCCTTGTCTGGCTTGTGCCGTTCACTTGTATGATGAAAAGGGAACATATGTTCATCAAGTGCAAACATTTTAAAGGAGAATGAAATGGAAAAAGCAATTAGTAAAAAAGTATATGTGTGGCAAATGCCCGTGCGCTTGTACCATTGGGTTAATGCACTTGTAGTTGTTACGCTTGCTGTAACCGGATATCTAATCGGAAAACCGCCCGCATTAACAAGCGGCAGCGAAGCTTCTTTTGGTTATTGGTTTGGAACAGTTCGGTTTGTTCACTTTGTAGCTGCATTTGTGTTCTTCTTTAATTTCTTGTTCAGAATTTATTGGGGATTTGTTGGAAACAAACACGCTGATTGGAAAAATTTTATTCCCTATAAAAAAGAACAATGGAAGGAAATTTTCCAGGTACTTAAGATAGACATACTGCAAGTAAGCAATGTTAAATTAAAATCAGTCGGGCATAACTCGATGGCTGGCTTCACTTATTTTCTAACTTTTCTTGCATTCCTTTTTCAATCTATAACTGGATTTGGAATGTACTCTGCAATGAGTGATGCATTTTTGCCAAACTTGTTTTCGTGGATTGTTCCATTGATGGGAGGAGACTTTGCCGTTAGACAGTGGCATCATGTTATGATGTGGTTCTTTGTGATCTTTGCAATCATACATGTTTATCTTGTATTCTATCACGATTATGTTGAAGGAAGAGGAACAATTTCTTCAATGGCAGGCGGGTGGAAATTTATTGAAAAAGAATAATTGTTAAAATATTCTTAACAGAGAAGAGGCTGCTCCAAATTAATTTAGAAAAGGACAGCCTCTTTTTTTATCTTTGAAAAGAAATAAAATCGAGTTATTGTGGAATCAAACAAAATATTAATTCTCGGCATTGGTAATTATTTAATGGGAGATGAAGGCATTGGCGTGCATGTTATAAAATCATTAGATGCTAGATCATTTCCGAAAAATGTAACTCTGCTCGATGGCGGTACAGGCGGATTTCATTTACTAAGCTATTTTCAGGAATATCCCAAAATAATTATGATTGACGCAACAATGGACGGCAGTCCTGCAGGAACAATAAAAATCATCACACCAAAATTTGCATCTGATTTTCCATCAGCATTAAGTGCGCACGATATTGGTTTAAAGGATATGATCGAATCAATGCACCTACTTGGTAATATGCCAAA
>PFVA01000204.1:0-786 GCA_002790365.1 Ignavibacteriales bacterium CG_4_9_14_3_um_filter_30_11 | reverse complement strand
GTGATGGAATTATCTGATTATGTAAAAAAGGCTATTCCAGAGGTGACTGAAAAGATTAATGAGCTGATACGAATTAAATAACTCAAGTTGACTGCTTAAATTTTTTATTGATCAAATACCGTTGAAACGGTTAGAATATTAATTTTTGGCTTTCAGTAACCCACGACTTAAGAGGCTGTGTGAATATTAATGAAAAGTCATTTCGAAGGATTCGTTGCGGCGAACTCGACTGAGAAATCTATATAAATTATAAGATTTCTCCCTCCCGCCTCGCCGTCGGGCAGGTCGGTCGAAATGACCAACACAATTTTAACACAGCCTCTTAAGTCGTGGTTTGCTTAAGTAGAGAATAGGTTTTGAACCGTTTTAACGCTTTACCAAAACCAAACGGTCAACTTGAGTAAATAATGAATTATTTCAACTTAATTTTTCTTTTTAAAATTTTTTAAAAAAATATAAAATATAAAATATGAAATACAACACTAAATAATTTTATAACCAATCAAATGCATAACTTCTGTTGAACCCATTTGAAATGGTTCTTCTTCATCGAAAACAAAACCAAGATTCTTATACCACTTTAAAGATTTAACATTTTGTTTCATTACACCGAGCCAGACTTTGCTAAATTGTTTTTCCTTTGCGATTCTGTAAGATTCATTTAATAATCTTTTACCAAGACCAAATCCTTGAAACTCGGGTAAAACATATAATGATGAAACGAAGAATTTTTTGTTTATATGATCTTCAAACAATTTTAACCAGCCTGCAGAAACTGAATTTACT
>PFVA01000123.1 GCA_002790365.1 Ignavibacteriales bacterium CG_4_9_14_3_um_filter_30_11 | reverse complement strand
TTTCAACTTCAACAAGGCAAACTCTGCAGTTTCCTGAAATAGATAATTTAGGGTGCCAGCAAAAATGAGGAATTGAAATTCCGTTTTGTTTGGCTACTTCAATTATAGTTTGCCCGGGTTTAAATTCTATTTCTTTATTATTTAAAATAAAAGTCGGCATTTAAAATCCTTTGATAAAATCTTTTTTATCCTATAACTGAATCTACAGTATGATATTTCATATCAAATGCTTCGGCAACTGCTTTGTAGGTAACTTTACCGTCGATAACATTTAATCCTAATTTTATTTCTTCATTTGTTTTAACGGCTTTTTCATAACCTTTGTTAGCAATCTCTACTGCGTAGGGAAGGGTTGCGTTAGTTAAAGCAAGAGTTGAAGTATGAGGTACTGCTCCAGGCATATTTGCAACACAATAATGAACAACATCATCTATAATATAAGTTGGTTCATCGTGAGTTGTTGGTTTTGTAGTTTCAATACAACCACCTTGGTCAACTGCAACATCAACAAGCACACTACCTTTTTTCATTAATAGCAGCATATCTCTAGTAATAAGATGCGGAGCTTTTCCGCCTGGAATTAATACTGCACCGATAACCAAATCTGCTTTAGGTAATGCTTCTCTAATGTAATATTCATTTGACATCATTGTAAATACATTCTTTGGCATTACATCATCTAAATATCTTAATCTGTAAAGGTTGTTGTCAAAAATTGTAACTTTAGCTCCAAGTCCAGATGCAATTTTTGCAGCATTTGTTCCTACAATTCCGCCTCCAAGCACAATTACATCACCAGGACCAGTTCCTGGAACTCCGCCTAATAATACTCCTCTGCCGCCTGTAGCTTTTTCTAAATATTTAGCTCCTTCCTGTGGAGCCATTCTTCCGGCAACTTCACTCATTGGTATTAATAAAGGAAGTGATCGATCTTTTTTCTGAACCGTTTCATAAGCAATTGCAACACATTTTGAATCTATCATTGCTTGAGTTAAAGTTTTATCAGCAGCAAAATGAAAATAAGTAAAAACAATCTGCCCCTCTCTAATCATTGTATGTTCTTTTTTAATCGGTTCTTTTACTTTCATTATCATATCAACATTAGCAAAAATTTCTTCAGGACCGGATGCAATTTCAGCACCGGATGCTTTGTAATCTTCATCTGTAAAAGAACTGCCAAGACCGGCACCGGTTTCTACTACAACTTTGTGTCCGTTTTTAATTAATATAGATGCACCAACGGGTAAAAGTGCAACTCTGAATTCTTTTGTCTTTATTTCTTTTGGTACACCGATTAACATATTATACCTCTTTTTAAGCAGCAGTTTTTAATACCGCATCTTTTGATTTTATAATTAATTTGATAAATGAACCTTCGTCTAAAACTTTATTTGCTAATTGCAGAATATCTTCCTTTGTATAGCTGTCTATCTTTTTTATTACTTCGTCAATAGGAACAACCCTCCCAAAGTATAATTCCGATTGAGCCATTCTTATCATTCTGTTTGAAGTATTTTCAAGTGATAATAAAAGACCGCCCTTGAATGATTCTTTTGCTCTTGACAATTCTTTTTCAGAAATCTTTTTCTCTTTAAGTTTTTTAAATTCTTTAAACACTAAATTTAATGCTTTATCAACCATTTTGAAATTAGTAGAGAAATAAACACCGAATGAAGAAATATCATAAAATGAATTTAAGAATGTGTTTATTTGATATGCTATTCCGTTTCGTTCGCGTATGGTTTGGAATAATCTGGAACTGCTGCCTTCACCCAAAATTTGAGAGAGTAATAAAAGTTTTAATCTTTCCGGTTCTTTAAAACCATATGTTGATTTACCGATTATAACATGCACTTGTTGAATTTCTTTTTCAATAATATTAATACTGTTATTCTTTTCTGTTATTTTTTCTTTTCTTTTTGTCTCAAAGTTGTTAGAAAGATTAGTCAAATATTTTTTTGTAAGTCTAAGAATTTCTTCGTGTGTAATTGAACCTGATGCTGCAATTGTAAGTTTGTTTGAACAGTAGTTTAATTTTAAAAAATCAAAAAGATCTTTTGGTGTAAATGAACTAATGTTTTGTGCTGTTCCAATAACCGGTTGAGCAAGCGAAATACCTGCATAAAGATTTTCTTCGAATTTATCAAAGATCAATTCTTCCGGGCTGTCTTCAATATCATTTAATTCATCAATTATTACTTTTGATTCTTTTTTAAGTTCTGTTGTTTTAAATACAGGATTTTGAATCATATCAGAAAGTACATCAAATGTTGTTTCAAGATGATCTTCTAATCCTCTTCCGTAATAACAAGTATGCTCTTTTGAAGTAAAAGCGTTTAAATATCCTCCGCAGGCTTCTACTTCTTCGGCAATTTTTTTAGCTGAACGAGTTGTAGTACCTTTGAACAACATATGCTCAATAACATGCGAAATTCCATTGTTTTCCGGCTTTTCATTACGGGAACCAACATTGAACCAAAAGCCCAATGAGAATGATTTTACATAGGGAATTGTTTCGGTTATTATCTTAACCCCATTTGGTAGGACGGTTTTTTTATATCGACTCAAATCAGTAAAATATCTGTAAATTCATAAAAAATATAGCGTTCAAATATATCGAAAGTGGTATCGGTAGTCAAGAATTGGGAGAATTGCTAAATTGTTATTTATTAACTGATGTTACGCAAAGCTGAAAGATGACATCTTTTTATTAAGAAAATAAAGTCTCTGCTTCGTTAAAGA
>PFVA01000146.1 GCA_002790365.1 Ignavibacteriales bacterium CG_4_9_14_3_um_filter_30_11 | reverse complement strand
TTTACCATTGCGTCAGCAGCTTCAATTGATCCGACAAGTCCTTTTGTCTCGACCATTCCGAGTGCGTCCAGTGTCATGTAGTTGCTCCCATTTATTTGTTTATTTGTTATACTGAAAATACTTTTTCAGCTTATAAATGTCAATAATTTTATTTTAGTTTTAATTATCTATTCTTTAGAATCTAAATATTCCTGAAGCATAATTGCTGCTGCATTCCTGTCAACTAACCCTTTATCTTTTCTTTTTTTTTTCTTTTTATAAGAATCAACAACTATCTTTTCTGCCATCTTGGATGTATACATTTCATCCCAAAGAACTACTTCTATCTTAAAATTTTTAAACAATTTGTCTTTAAAATTATTGATTTCCGGTATTAGTCTAGACACCTTGCCATCTTCTCTTGAAGGATAACCAAGAATAATTTTTATAATATTTTTTTCTTCGATAATTTTTTTTAATTGCACCAGAACCGATTTATTATTTTGTATTGTTTCAAATGGATATGCAAAGGTTAATAAAGGATCTGTTAAAGCAAGGCCAATTCTCTTTTTACCGTAATCAATTGCTAGTATTCTTTTTAGATTTAAAATATCAGACATTTATGATTGGTCAAATCTTTCTACTAAATAAATATTTTTTAATTTTTTAAGTCTATCGACTAATCTTGACAAATGTTCCAAATTTTTAACATAAATTGTAACATTTCCTTCAAATGTAGAATCAGTTGTAGTAATATTTATAGATTTTATGTTAGTATTTTGATAAGTAACAATTGCATGAGAAATATCATTCAATAAACCTGGGGCGTCTTCTCCTTTTACTGTTAAGCCAGCAACAAATAAAGAATCCTCAGAAGAAGGCCATTGAACGGCAAATAATTTACTGGAATCTTCCTGAGTTAAATTTAACATATTGTTGCATGTTTTTTTATGAATTTTTATCCCCTCACCAACAGTTATAAAGCCAATTATTGGATCACCAGGGATAGGATTGCAACATTTTGCATAAGTATATAGAATTCCTTTTTTATCACCATCAACAATTACATTGCCTCTTTGACCTCTGGCAATATCAGTAAATTTTTCAAATTTTAATCCCGGTACTTCTGTTTTTTCTTCCGGTATTGCGGCAGCAGTTAAAATTTCATCAATATTTATTTTGCCTAGAGCAAGCGACCTATAAAAATGTCTTACATCCTCAAATTTTAGTTTTGTTATTATTTTATTTAGATCACTTTGAGAAAAAGATAATTTCATTTTCTTAACTTTTTTCTCCCATAGAGATTTACCAACCTCAATAATATCCTCTTCTTCTTTGTTTATCCATTTCCTTACAGCAGATTTAGCTTTATGTGTTGTAACAAATTTTATCCAGTTCTTATTAGGATGTTGATTTTTTGATGTAATAATATCAACTTGATCACCGCTGTGTAATATTGAATCAAGTGGCACAATCTTTCCATTAATTTTAGCACCAATGCAGTGATACCCAACTTTGCTGTGTATTTCGAAAGCAAAATCTACAGGTGTAGAGTTTGCAGGTAATCTCCTAAGTTCTCCTTTAGGAGTAAAAACATAAATTTCATATTGGTAGAGATTTAGTTTAAAACTCTCTAATAGTTCTTTCCTTGCATCATCCTTAGTTGCTGATTCAAAAATATCCCTTATCCAATCCACCCAATCTTCCAACTCTTTATCTGTAGTTGCCATATCTTCTTTATAACGCCAATGAGCAGCAACACCTTTCTCAGAAACCTCGTGCATTTTTGATGTTCGTATCTGAACTTCTACTAATCTTCCGTCTGGTCCGACAACAGTTGTATGAATTGACTGATAACCATTGGATTTAGGAATAGAGATATAATCTTTAAATCTATCTGGAATAGGCATATAGAATTGATTAACAACACCCAAAGTTGTATAACAGTCATTTTTATCTTCAGTATTTAAGATTACTCTTACAGCAAACAAATCATATATTTCTTCAAACGGTCTGTTTCTTCTAATCATTTTTCTATAAATACTGTAAAGATGTTTTGCTCTTCCATTAATTTCAAAATCAAGATCATATTCTTCCAATTTTTTACGGAGAGGTTCACTAAATTTTTTTATATATGATTCTCTTTCTTTTCTTTTGCTTTTAATTTTTTTTGTTATTTCTTCGTATGCCTCAAGATTCAAATACTTAAATGCTAAGTCTTCAAATTCCCATTTTAATTGACCCAGACCAAATCTGTTGGCAAATGGAGCATATATTTCCAGTGTTTCTTGTGCTATCCTTCTTTGTTTTTCAGAATTAACAAAATCAAGAGTTCTCATATTATGCAATCGGTCTGCAAATTTTACTAATATCACTCTTATATCTTTAACCATAGAAAGAAGCATTTTTCTGTAATTTTCTGCTTGAGTGATTTCTTTACCACGGAATATTCCACTGATCTTTGTCACTCCATCAACAATATCAGCTACTTCTTTACCAAATTCTCTTCTAATAAGGTCTAAGTCAAACTCAGTGTCTTCAACTACATCGTGTAAAAGTGTGCTGGCCACAGTGATATCATCTAAAGGAAATTCTTTAGCAACGATTAATGCTACTTCATATGGATGAGTATAGTATGGTTCGCCAGAAGCTCTTGTATTATTTTTATGTGCTTCAATTGCAAACTCAAGACTCTTTATTATCAGTTTTTCATCTACCTTAGGAAGATTCTGACGACAGGTTTCTAATAAATTGTCTCTGAGTTTTTCATATTTACTATCTGTTAAATTCAATTTTTTCTACTAATTATTATTCTACTAATTATTATTTATTTAGTACTTTCTATAATAGATTCTCTAAGTTGCTTAACTCTTTCCAGTCTGTTGTCTAACTCATCCTTAACATATTCAGATAGATTTTTTTTATTTAGTATAATGTTACATAATTCCAAAGCTTTGGGCTTATTACCATCTCTATATTCTAATTGCGCTATTAAATGCATTAAGACAATTTGATGATATCCGTTTAATCCTTTTATCGAATTGTAGTCATTTAATATTTCATTGTAAACTTCAATTGATTTTTTAAAGTCAATAGATTCATATGCTCTTGCTAATCCCCATTTGAATAATCTGCTTCTTGGATATTTACTTAAAATTTTATTTGCTAATTCTATTGTCTTACTATACTCTTTTGTATCAATGTAAACCCATAATAAAGAATTAACAGCTAAATAATTTGAGTGCCTAGATTTAGTAGTAGCTAATTCTAAGTATTTAATTCCCAAATTTCTTTCATCACTTACCATCGGTAAAAAACTTACTTTTTTACTTTTCCAGTATTTAAAAGTACCAATAGCAGTGTATGCATCATAAAAAGTTGAATCGATCATTAAACATTTTTCAAAATTACCTATTGCTTCATATCCGTTAGATATAGCAGAGAACCAATTATTATTAAGTCCTTTTATATATGCATTATATCCTTCTGCAAGTGCCAGGGTATAAACTTTCATCACAGACATAGGATCTTTTTCATAATTTTTTTCCGCAATATCAATTGCTTCTCCTAATAATTTTGAAATATAATCCCAATTATATTCTTCCCCAAGATCAAATGATCTAGAGATTGATGTAACAGCTAAATATATCTTACCTAGTGGATCAATTTTATCATACTTCTCCAAACCCAGAAAATATTGTTTAGCTTCATCATAATTCTGATTTATTATTGCATCTAAACCTAGAGTAATTAAAGAATCGGTTTTGGGTGGCAAGAAATCTTGTGCAGAATTTCTTTCAGCAAAGAATAAAATAAAAAATATTAACAATACTAATTTATAATGTGCCAAATGTTCTGTCTCCTGCATCGCCTAATCCTGGTAAAATATATCCCTTATCGTTTAATTCTCTATCTAATGCTGCTCCAAATATTTTTACTTCAGGATGTTCCTTATATAATAATTTCACCCCTTCGGGTGCAGCTACTAGACATGCAAAAACAATATCCTTTGCACCTTTCTTTTTTAAAAATGAAATTGCAGCTAAAGAACTTCCGCCAGTTGCAAGCATAGGATCAAGTAAAATTATTTTTGATTTATTTAAATCTTTAGGAGTCTTATAATAATATTCAATTGGCTCTAATGTATTTTCATCTCGTTGTAAACCAATGTGACCTACTTTTGCATTTGGTAAAACTGACAAAAATCCGCTCACCATTCCAAGGCCTGCCCTTAGTACCGGAACAAGCACAACATCAACATCTAAAAAAAAACCAGATGTTTTTTCTAATGGAGTATCAATTTCTTTTTCAATTAGATCAAATTCTTTGCTTATTTCTACAGCAAGTACATTAGAAATTCTTTTAACTGCAGATCTAAATCTCTCGGGTAAAGTTGTAGTTTCCCTTAAAATTGTAAGATCTCTTTTTAATACAGGATGTTTAACATCTGTAAAATTTTTTAGTTGATCCATTATAATCTCTATTTAATATTAATTATCAATTTATTTTTCTACCCAAGGTAGAGAGTAAATTAATCATTGGTGAAAGTGGCGGAGTATAATTAAAGTTTATTTTGCTCAATTTATTCACTTCTATTTTATTACTGATAAAAGTAGAAATGATATTTGCATAACCAGATACTTCATGTCCACCAAAGAAAGTAGCACCCAAAATTAATTTAGAATTTTTATTGTACACAATTTTCCCAAATACATTTCTGCTTTTAGGCATCACTTTTACTAGATTTGGTCTAACAGCAGTAACTTGATCAGAATTAATATTGTTTAACACTGCTTCTTTTTGCGTTAAACCAACTTGTGTATAATAATAATCAAATATTTTAACAGCAATATTTTTAACAACAGGTTGTAGAAAAAGGTTGCCGCCAGCTGCATTTTCACCTGCAATATGTCCTGTTTGATGTGCTATAGTAGCAAGAGGTATATAATCAGATCTATTAGTAATACGATTAATTACTTCAATATTGTCACCTGCTGCATAAATATTTGAATTACAAGACCTAAGTTTATTGTTAACTTTGATAGCTCCTGTTGTCCCTATATCTAAACCTGTTTCTTTTGCTAATTTAATATTTGGTTTAACACCTATTGCAGTTAGAACTAAATCAATCTCTAGTATTCTTCCATCAATTTTAAAACTCTTTATCTTATCATAATCAGAAATAATTTGAACATTTTTAGAATTCCCGTAAAAACTAATACCATTATTCTTTAGACATTCGAATACCAGATTTTGAACTTCCAACTCACTTTGAGGAAAAGGTAATTTCTCCAATTCTAAAAGAGTAACATTTAATCCAATTTTAGATAACGCTTCAGTAGCTTCTATACCGATATAACCTGCTCCAACAACAAGTACTTTTTTTACCTGGTTATTTGAGATATGATTATTGATTGATAAAAGATCAGAAATATTTTTTAAACTAAATACATTTTTATATTGAGAATATTTTTCCAACTTGATTGAATTAGAGCCAGTACATAAGACTAATTTGTCATAAGGTAAAGAAATGTTTCTCGCATTTTCCTTATCTAAAATATTTATCACTCTTTCCTTTTTATTAATAGATTCTACAAAATGATTTGTAAGAACTTCAACACCCTTTTCTTCCTTAAATTTTTCTTTATCATAAAATATTATGTCCTTATAACTATTAATATCACTTGATAAAACATAAGGCAGTTCACATGTACCGGTTGATATGTATTCACCTGCCTCTATCATAATTACATTGGCATTAGGGTCCACTCTTTTTGCTTTTGCTGCAGCAGCCGGACCAGCAGCATTTCCTCCAATTATTATAATATTTTTTTTATCCACTACTTTTCTTTAAAACTTAAAGTTATTGGTACGCCAAAATAACCAAAATTTTTTCTGATTAAATTTTCTAAAAATTTTATGTAATGTGTAGGTACATATTTAGGATAATTAGTAAAAAATAGAAATACTGGATAGTTACTGCCTACTTGCGAAATAAATTTTATTTTAATTTCTTTACCTGTACTTGTTGAAGGTGGAGGTGTTTTATTTATCTCAGGTAATAATGTATCGTTTAACACATTGGTTGATATTTTTTTCTTTCTTCTCTCTTCTATCTCTAAAGCAATATCAATTAATTTATAAATTCTTTGTTTTGTAAGAGCTGATGAGTAAACAATCGGTATATAATTAGCTGATCCTAACGCATAATTAATTTTTTTTGACATTTCCTTAGCAGTATTAGTTTCTTTTTCAATTAGGTCCCATTTATTTACAGAAATGATTACACCTTTTCTCCATCTGATTGCTTCATCAATTATTTTTTGATCTTGTTTTTCCAAACCAAATTGAGCATCAAGCATAACAATTGCTATATCACAATCACCAATAGCTTTAAGACTTCTAATATTAGAAAAGAATTCTATATTCTCTTTTACTTTTTTCTTTTTCCTTAATCCTGCAGTATCAATTAAAACTATTTCTTTCCCATAATATTTTAATATCGAATCTATACTATCTCTTGTTGTTCCAGGGATATATGTAACTATACTTCTATCATAGCCAAGTAAGGCATTTGTAAGAGATGATTTACCGACATTAGGTCTGCCAACAATTGCTATTTTTAATCGTTCATCTTCAACTTCATCGGTATCAATAACAAAATCTTCAGTTAAAACATCTAAAAAATCACCAATATTTCTTCCCATTGTAGCTGATATATCATAATATTTTTCAATACCAAGTTGATAAAATTCTGTTGCAGATAATTCAAGATTTTTATTATCTACTTTATTAACCACTACATAGAATTTCTTATTAGAATTTCTCAACATAATTAATATTTCACTATCCATTGGATTGATGCCTGTTTTGACATCAACAATAAATATTATTGAATCAGATTCTTCAAGTGCAATTTTGACCTGCTCCCGTATTGCAGTTTCAAATTGGTCTATTGAATCCGGTACAAAACCACCTGTATCAATCAATCGAAAATGCTTACCAGCCCACTCAACTTCACCGTAATTTCTATCTCTTGTAACTCCGCTTAAATCATCAACAATTGCATCTCTTCTACCAACTAAACGGTTAAAGAATGTTGATTTACCTACATTTGGTCTTCCTACAATTACAACTAAGGGTTTTTTCATAGGATAAAAATAAGCAATATATAAATAGAAAAGTATTTCAATAAGTTACAAATACTTCTTATTTAATCATCTTACGCAAAATCTGTTTTTGACTTGCCACGCCCTTTAGGGCGTGGATTAAAAAGACCTCAAAATTCTGGACTTTAGTCAAAAAAAACAAAACAATTTGGGCTAAAGCCCGGGGTTTTCGTAGTGTTTTCTTGCCACGACTTAAAAGTCGTAGCAATTCACAAATCATATTGCGTAATGTAAGTTATTTAATCAGATTAGATATTTTTTTTGATTAGAATTCAAAAATGAATTTTTAAATCAATTGTGGGCACAAGTTCATTCTTTCCTGCAAATTGCAGATTCTCGACTTTCATTTTTACAACTAAATTTTCATTGTAATTATTAGTGCTCCAAATCGCATCTATAGCACTTAATAAATGGTTTATATAAATACCTATAATTGCTTTATCTGAAATATTATAATAATCATTCGCTTTGCCTCTTTCACCTGAATAAAATAAGAAATTAGGTGAAATAATATGAAAGTCAGTATCACTTTGATTAGCATCATTCCAACCATGACTGTACTGAGGATATTTTCCTATCAACTCGTAATATTGCTGATCTCCAAATGGTGGCAATATGTGAGAATATCCACTACCCAAAGCCCCTTCTAATTTATTTAATTCACTAAAATCTACAGAACCATCATTTTTAAATACATTAAAATTATTAGGATCAACTGATGGATTGATATTATTGATATTATTTATAGTCCATTGAGCATATCTTTTCACATCCCAATTCTGATTAGCAAAATTTTCAAAACTTGTTGTCTGATCATCACCTTTTTTATTATAAACTATAGCTGTAGTAACAACAATTGCCTCTAATGCTGCAAAGATTCCTGCTTTCAAATAACTTTCTGAATAAAATTCTCCCGCTCCCGGAAATATTAAAGAAAATAATCCTGCAAGCATTGGTTTTTTCTTATTAGAATTATCTAAAACAATATTTGGAACTTGTACAGTTAAATTATTTTCTAATACTAATTTTGAATCAGATTTTAAATTACCCGTAAGTGCATAATTATTTGTCTCATTTATCTGAGAAAATATTATAGAAGGAGTACCTAAAAATATTATTAACAGTATGTAATTTTTTATTTTCATATTAAGACAACTTAATTAATTAGAAATCAAATCCAAAACTAATTCCCCCGTATAACCACCACTCTTTCCCATAAGTAATTTGTTGATCTCTTACAGTAGTTGTGAACTTATCAAAGCCATAAGCAGCACTAACAAATAATGCAGTAGGAAAAATATAGAATGAATTCATCATTACTCTAAGTTCGGCTCCGGCACCTTTTTTAAAATCATTTATTGAAGGGAAACCGGAATCCCAGGCATTACCTATGTCAGCAAAAACTGAGACAAAAATTTTATCAAAATATAATTGGTTCCACCTAGTGTCTATATTAGTTAGAACAGGAATTCTGTAAGTAACATTTACCCAAGCTATTTCATTACCTGAGATTGAATAAAAAGGATAGGATCTCATACCCAATAGCCCACCAACATAGGAATCAAAAAAATCCGGACGGGTTGGACCTAAAATTGTAACTCCTCGTGCTCTAAAAGTTAAGGTTTGATCTTCTTTTAAAGCCATATGATATTGAGAATTGAATTCAAATTTGGAAAAATTAAAATTATCAAAAGCAGGTTGTAATAGTCCACCTTCAACAACATACTTATCATCAGGATTAAATTTATTGAATTCATAACTATATTTAATATCATATTTCAAGCCTACAGGATTTATATCAGAATTTACACTCGGTTGGATATTGTTGTAGCTGTATATTAATTGTAAATTTCTTCCAATAAAATATGTGTTATTAGTAGTTGGATACAGAAGATTATTTGGTAATAAAAAACTGCTTAAAGTAGCAGAGTATCTGCTCCAGATAAACCTGAGCTCTAAACTTTGAAATCTTGAGATAATATTTTGTTTTGCTGAAATATCTACTTCAAATAAATTATAAGTTACATCTGTCGGAACAATAAAATCATAATTTACAGTATTGCCTACAGTATCTGCACCAAAGAAAATATTTAAGTCGGATTTTCTTGTAACATTATAAAGTTCAAGTGTAAGCTCAGGTTTAATACCTAAATTATAAAGACCTGGTAACTTATTTCTAAAACTAAGATTAAGAAAAAGGTCTCTTTCCCCTACTGTGTTAATAGACCCACCGGCAAATAAAGAATATCTGTTAAGCATATCATTTGAAGATACAATAACCCCCGGTTTTAATTTTTGCAGAAAAGTATTTGATGTTGTGTAATTGTCGTAACGAATGTATGGGAAAAATGAAAGTCTTGAAAACGCACCACCATAATTTTTTTTAACATAAGTAGGAGTTTGGTTATCATCAAAATTTTTAAGTGCATTAAGATCAAATTTAAATATATCACCATTAGGACTATCCATATTTAGAGGAGGATTATTTATCCACACATAATCATTTCCATTTAATACTTTTTCTTGATCTGACTTACTAATCTTAAAAATTTTATAACCTGTAGAAGTATATCCGGAGTAAACAATATCTCCATTATTATTTATACTAGGCATAAAAGCACCACCGATTACATTTGTTAGTTGCTTGTAAGTTTTATCAACTAAATTATAGTTATATAAATTAAATATGCCTGTTTTATTTGATGAAATTATTAAATTGTTGTTATCAAAAAATACCGGATTTCGTTCATCATCTTTTGTAGCAAGTAATATTTGAAAATTATTTCCATCTATATCAACTTTTGCAATGTCTCTGCTGGATTTATCTGAATAACCGAAAATAATAAAAGAATCATCAAGTGAATATTTTGGATTATAAACTTGTTCGCCATTTTGAAAGAAGGTTATTTGTCTGAAATTTTTCCCTTCAGCATCAACAGCTCCTAAATTTGTAGTACCGTCTCTTTCAAATAGAAATACAATTTCATTCCCTTTATGAGATGCATTTGGCTGATTTGCTCTTTGATTAAAAGTTAATCTAGTTTCTTTTTGTGTAGTTAAATCGTATTTAAATATATCGTGAACATTGTACCAATTTTGATTATCATCACTTAATTTTGAATAAATAATTATATTCTTCTTAGGTAAATAATTTAAAGTAGAACGAACATTATCGACAAGTTTAGATTCAACATTAGTGGTTAAGTCTAATAAATAAATATTAGAGCCTAAGAAATAATCTGAAGTTTTATTTGAGATGTAGATTATTTTATTACCATTATCTATATAAGTTGGATAAAAATTTCCAAATCCTTTGTCAGCAATAATTTTACCAGTTATTAAATTTGATAAAACATTTTCACTTCTATTTTTATAATCAGCTGTCACAAAATTTTTCCATTCATCATAAATCTCCTGCCCATTTTTACCTAATACATCATTAAATGCTTCATCAATAGTAAAATTGCCAATTTGTGAAAGAGCTTCAGATATTTTTCTTAATTTATCTTCTCCGTATTTTTGTGCGATATATTTTGTTAGTGCAAATCCGGAATTATAAACAGATTCGTTACCCAGGCTGGTTTTGCCAAATACACCCATCTGATCCCAGGTTAACATATTTCTATCTAAAGCATATGAGCGGAGAATCATATCTCTGTGAGAGTCCCAAGAGTCGTAATTAAATTCAGGACGCATATATTGGGCAGTACCTTCAGCAAACCAAGCCGGTACATTTATTCCTGCTAATGGATACGAAACAACTACATTTGGAAAACCATAAAGTATGTCGGGTCTTCTAGCATCTTCATAATTTAATGCCTGAAAATAAATTGCAGGTATGTTCCTTGAAAACTTCATTGAAGCCTGAAGCTGTATCATATGAGTCAATTCGTGGGAAATTACATTTCTGAGCCAATTGTGTGTACCCCTTAAATCAAAATCTAATGTACTTGTCCATATTTCAATTTTGTTATCAAAAAAGTAAGTTGCTCCGTTTGAATAATCATCAATATCTTTAATTACAAAATGAACTTCATCAGGTTCATAATTATAAAGTGAAGTAAGAGGGTCCCAAACTTCGTCTGCAATTTTTGCAACAACTCTTGCAGATCTTTCAGATTCAGTATGAAAATGTACTGAAACATTTTTCCCTTTTATTGTATACCATTCAAGTTCAGGGTGAAATTCAGTAAACTGAGCATAAGATTTTATACTAAATGATAGTATAAGAAAAATTATAGTATAAAAAATGGATTCGTATTTTGTTAAGATATATTTCAATATATTTTTAACTTTATTTTACAACTGCGATTTTAATAATATTTGTTTCAGTTTTTCCACTATAACCAACAGCTTCTATTCTTGCCAGATAAACACCGCTTTGAATTCTTGAGACATTCCAGATAGTTTCATTATCAAATTCACCTTTAGCTGTATTATTTAATTCTGCAACAAGTTCACCTGCAATATCAAATATTTTAATGTTAATTTTTGAATCTTCATTTACAAAATAACGGATATTAGTCGTTGTCCCATAAACAGGATTGGGATAATTATAAGTCCTATCCTTGGGTAAAAAAGAATTTATAATATTTACAGATTTTGCCGCAGATAAAAAATTATTATTAAAGGCATTCCCATTTTCTTCAGACCAAATTGGATTTCCGCTTGTTGAAGCGATACTCCAAACATAAAAATAATTTGCACTATCAATAACAGCCAAAGAGCCTTTATTATTTAATTCAAAATAAGAAAGATTTGGTGAATTGTAATTTCCCATCATTA
This sequence comes from Ignavibacteriales bacterium CG_4_9_14_3_um_filter_30_11, assembly GCA_002790365.1. Lineage (GTDB taxonomy): Bacteria > Bacteroidota > Ignavibacteria > Ignavibacteriales > Ignavibacteriaceae. Next base: position 8,052 of record PFVA01000146.1, on the reverse strand, counting down.
TAGGAAAACCATCAACAATTTGTGAGTTATTACCGTTAACAGCTATTATTCTACCATCATTTGTAATTGAAATTAATTCAGCTTTTCCATCACCAACAAAATCTGCACTAATAGTATTGGATGAAAAACCAATCTCTTTCAAATCATTAAAAGGAAAATTTTTCGCATTAAATCCGTTGATGTTTTGAGCAATAATTTTATTGCCTAATGTATATGTAAGATAATTATTACCATCATTTTTAAGATCTGTTAAGGAAATAATATTAGTAAATTGATTAGACGAGTTATCTGAAAATTCTATTGTATTATTTAATACTCCATTATCAAATACAAATATTTTTGAAGATGTTGATACGATAGATGTATAATCACCATTTTTGTTTTCTGTTAAGACTAAATTGTTAGCATTATAACCAAGTAAAGGAGATAAGTTTCCTTGGGAATCTCCGAAATTATTATTAGGAGTAGGTCCTAAAGTCATAGGCTCACTAATAAACGAATAATAATCTCGTGAAGCAGCTAAAAATTTTATAGATCCAGATGTCGTACTTAAGCTATCTTTTAGGCTTGGCAAGGTAGAAGGTAAATTACCAAGAGAATATATATAGACTTTACCATTAGCAGTTCCAATTAACAATTCGTATAGATCATTTAGATTTTTTCTAATCACTGGAGTTGTTGAGATATAATCATTAATTGTTAAGCTGCCATTAAAAGAATTTAAGCCATCACTCATATAAATATTCAATTTATTTGAATTTACTCCAAATAAATAATTTATATTATTAGTATTTACAAAAGCTGTTTTAAAAATAGAAAACCCATTGAAGGTATTTATTATGTCACCGTTACTATTTAACAAATACATGCTAGTATCAGAAACCACACTGAAAGAAACATTATTAACATTTTCTAAAACGGTGATATGATTTTTGTTTGAAGACAAATTTAATTTTTTATAGACTAAAGGAGTAATTAAAGAATCACCATAACTAACATTAAAACTCATTGAATTTGAAATGGTTGAAAAATTTGAAATTGTAATTAAACTATTTGCACCATTATTAGAATTACTACTTGGTCTTGTGTCAGGTGCAAATCTGTTTAAGTAAAATTCCGAAGGATTGCCTGAAAACCAGAAATCGTCTTGACCCCCTTGACCAATAACAACATCTCCAATGACTGTAATAAATTGTTCTCCTATGTCAAAGATGCCATCAGCTTCCTCTAAAAATATACCACGATTTTTACTATCTGCATTTATTTTATTGTCGTCAATTTTTGCATCAATTATATTTTCATCTATATGCCAAATAAGGATACCATTACCGGGCAATGCCCAATCATATTCTTCAACATTAATTAAAACTCCTTCTAAAGAATCTGTATCAAAATTATTAAAACCCAAATCATCTTTTAAAAAAGTTTTTTGAAGAGTATCACTTCCACTGATGTATTGTATTATTGCTCCATCTTTCCTAGCATCTCTATTCCTATTTTCAATTAGGAAATATTCTTTGGAGCTAATTGGTACTTTTAAGATTACTGTATCTGAAATTGTTGATGCTATATCTGTAATTAAATTAATGTTATAATTTCCCGGAGATATACTGACTGGTTGCGTCCAACCTAATTTTATTTTTTCCCATGCTGATGGTTGCGGTGGAAATAAACCTCTAAAACTAAAAAATGATTCCCCATCCATAAGTCCAAATCTTCCAATAGCACTTTCTCCAGTACTAGTGTTGAATAGATCAGGAAGGCCAATAAAACTTCCAATATTTGCTGCTAGTAATCCGTTAAAAGTTAGTTCAACAAGTGTTGTACCTAAAATATTTTCACTTTCTCTGCTTTCAGTTTCAGGCATTATCATAGTGTTGGGAATTTTAAAAGTACTATTATTTAATGTAAATCCATCAAATAACTGTCCGTATATTTTTTTTAGGGATTTATTACTTAAGAAAATGGATGGCAGATCTTTTTCAATACCAAGACTTCCAGGTAATGTAACTTCGTTACCAACACCTGCATGAAAAACAATAAATAAATTATAATCACTAAAATTAATTCCAGAATTGGCAGTACTTGCTAGTTCCCAAACTTCTTTTGAATAATTTGCAAGATTTGTAAAATCATCTGAATTTCTGGGTGGAGAATAATTTCTCATGGCCTTAGAAACTGTAACAACATTGGGAAGGACAGTATATTTAATAATTAAAATATTATTAGATACTTGTGAAAAATAATTTTTAGCAAAGGTCAAATGATTTTCAAAATATGATTTGTCGTGTGGTAAAGGATCTATTATCGAATTTCCATAATCTTTAGAATATATACTTCCAAAACTACCATCACCGAATGTTGCTTCATCTTTATCTATTTGAAAATCTGCCATCACAGCTAAGATTTTCAAAGTATCAGAAGAAAATGTGTAACTTGTAGAAAAATTGGATTGAATTTTAGTATTGTAATTAATACTAGATTGGGCAGCTATGCTGCCCAATGCAAAAAATAGAATTATAGAAAATAGGAAATATTTTAGCATAGATTCTTAAATTCCTCTAGGCAATCCCACAGTTTTATTTTGAACACCTCCCCAACCAATATTAACACTAAATCTAAGCGTGTCAGATAATGGATGGTTTGATCCTCCCTTAAATATTGATGTAGTTATATAACTAAAATCAAAGCCATAAACATCATAACGAATACCGGCACCAAAAGTCACAAATTTTCTATTACCAAATGAAGGATCTTCATAAAAGAAACCTGTTCTTAAAGAGAAAAGAAAATCACCAGGTGTACCATATGTATATTCTAAGCCCATAGAATAATCTATAGATCTGAATACTGGTTTCTTAGACCAAGAAGAAAAAATTGCTTTATAAAAATTTTCTGATCCTGAACTATCTCTATCAACTAAAAGTTTACTCATATCAAAAGTATAAAGTAGAGAATTAAAATCATTATGTAATAATTGGAATGCCATACCTACTCTTAAATTAGTTGGTATTGGATCAGCTTGAGCTTGATCAATGTAATTAATTTTTGGACCCAAATTACTTAAATTAATTCCAAGACTAAATTTTTTACTTAAATCTCCTAAGAAAGAAATATCAAAATTTTCAGGTCTCCACATCCAACCAACATCAAAACTAACAGTTGTTGCAGTTCCTGTACCTTGTTCTAAAGAAGTAGGCTGATCAGATAATCTACTATGAATTACTCTAAAGTTAAATCCTAATCCCATATCACTATTTATTTTAGTTGCATAACCCAATGTAAGAGCTGCATCAAAAGCATTAAAAGTTCCTAATGGAGTAGGATCATCAGGACCTGTTCTTACAAATTCACCAAAGTTCATATAAGTAATACTTGCAGTAACACTTCCATTTAGGCTTTCAACATATTGTCTGTAAGTTAGATAATCATAGAAAAGATCTAAATTGAATTGAGGTAACCAATTACTATGTGTAATACTTACTTCTGTTCCATCTAAAAACCCAATACCTCCAGGGTTCCAAAATATTGCAGCAGAATTATCTGCAAGCCCAACTCCAGCCTCTCCCATACCTCCGGCTCTAGAATCCGGTGCCAATAATAGAAATGCAACTCCTGTTTCACCGCCCTGAGCATAAATACCTTGTGGCAATAAACCAATAAAAGCTGCAATTATTACTATTTTAATTATACTTCTCATAAATTTTCCTCCGATTAGAAGTGTTAAAATGATACATTAAATTTTAACACTATATTATTTCCATCTATTTTGATGCTATTTATCATTAATTAATCTAATTGAGCAATAATCATGCCTATCTGATTACTGCTAATTTACCGAGAACACTTTTATTAAAAGCTCCATCTACTGTTTTAACTATAATTTTATATAAATATGTCCCATTTGCTATTATATCACCATCCTGATCTCTTCCATCCCAGGCTACCGTTACAAATTTATCACTAATATTATTTTTTTCAATATTTTTTATTAATCTACCAGCAACAGTATATATTTTGATTTTTATATCTAAAAATGTATTTAAATTTTGCTGAAATGTAAATGTAGTATTTGATGCAAAAGGATTAGGATAATTATATACATTTCGTATCAATAATTCATTTTGAGAGACTACGCTAAAGAAATTTTCTTGACTTGAAAAATTATTAAATACATCCCAGGCTTTAATTTTTATCTTATAATCACCAGGTTCTAAATTATTGAATGTATAATCTATCTGTCCGGACTTACCACCTGAATTGAGATCACTAGCAAAATAATTTGTGAAATCGATTGGCGAATTATCATTATCATTTAATATACCTTCCAATTTGTGTCCAATACCAGTTCCAGTAGTATTTAATCCGGTATTATCAGAAAGTTTAACAATTAATTTTGAGTTAGGTGTAATTAGTGCATTGTTTCTGGAATTCAAATTATCAAAGAAAATATCTATTAAAGGACCTTTACCATCATTTATAGTTGATGTATCTGTTCCACCAACAATTACTTTATTTGTAAATCCTAGACCATCAATATTTTGACCGGTAAAATACAGTAAGACTTTACCATTTTTATTTTCATAAGAAATATCTTTTGGCACAATAAAACTTGTTGAGAATTTACCATTACTAACAGATATCCTTCCTCTAAAAATTACTCCACCTTGTAATGTCATTGGAAAGTTATTTATTGAAGAAAGTGGAACATTTCGTTCTGAATCAAAAACAGTAAGTAATCCTTCTCCGTTAAAATCACTCCAAGTTGTTCCATCAATTTTTTTAATCTCTCCATTTATATTTGTAGTACTTAATGCTTTTACTTGAATATTTGTAGCAGTAGCAACATACTGATTGTTAATAGAATCAATATTTGCTTGATATTGAGGAATAGCCAATCTCAAAGTAGGATCTCCAAGAATATGGTATTTCTGATCATTAGTGCCATGAAATATCTGTTTTGTTAAAAAGTTAGCTTTACCAATAGGTATACTTAAGTTCAAAGTATCTTTTGCAGATTTTAATAAATCATTAAATAACTGATACATTAATGAATGATTAAGTGACGAATAAACTAATCTTGAGGCAGTAAAAGCAGCAATGGCTCCTGCATTTTTTAAGAAAATTAATTCTTCAGCAGCACTTTGAAAATCTGGAATATCATAATAACCAAAGTCACAAGTAGCAGCACTTAAGAAAAAATAATTTCTATTGGTTAGCTGTGGTATGGTTACACTTTTAACAAAAACTTCTTCGTGTGCCCACAAAGAAGGACTTCCGTGTCCAACATAATTTAGTATTAAAGTTCCATTATTTATAGCATCAATTATAGCTTTGTTTACGGCAGGAATTCTTCTACCTGAACTTGTTAGTTCAACAGGATATCCTGCCATATAAATTTTATTCTGATCAAATGAAGGAGGAATAATTGTGTTACTTAAAATTTCAGATGGAGCAGTATGTTCAGCCCCTTCAAATCTAGTAGATGTAAATCCATCATCTGCAACTAATGTAATCAGGTTTCTCCAAACACCTGATGAAATACTGTTTTCATATTCAATTATTTTATCAATAATATTATTTGCTTCTTCTGGTGTTCTAACTGTCATTCTTCCTGAAACAAGATCAACAAATGAATCATTCCCATTAATTTTTAAATAATAATCGTCAGATGTGAAAGATGGAATAAGAGATAAAGATTCTAATGTTTCAGTTGCAGGAACAAAATTATTATTTAATCCTTCAACATTTTTGGGATCATATGTTCCCTTTCCCAAAAATAGTACATATTCAGGAGTAATAGACCAATTAGTATAAGCATATTTAAGGAAATCTCTTACAGCAGTTACATCAACATTCCCGCCCGAGAATTCATTATATATATCATCAATATCAATAATAGCTGTAGAGATTTTTACAGGTGCTTGATTTTGTCTGTATTCTTTTAATCTGTTTGCAGCATCTAAAAAGTTTTTATGAGTTATTATAATAAATTTTGCACCACTACTAATACCATGAATATTAGAATTGTTTACTTTAGTAATATTAGAAATTATTTTGAATTGATAACTATTATCTCCAACGGCTATATATTTATGGACATTGTCTTTTAACTCATTACTCTGAAAAACATATTGACCGCCACTTTGTAAAATAGGATTTGTTACCATTTGAACATTTGCGTAGTCTGTAACATCAAAAACAAAAATATTTGAATTTGAAAAACTGTTTAAAGAATATTGAACATTTGCTGAAGTATCTTTTGAATAAAATACTAGATTATCATTGAAGGCTTTTAATTCTTTCTGATAGTTAATTTCAAAATAATCTAAATAACCTCTAGTAGTTATTGTAGGTGGATTGTTTAATCTAAATTTTAGCACACTTCTGCTTTCAGGTAAAGTGCCAGAAAAAGAGATATTTCTTATATATGCATTTCCATCTATATAAGGTGCATTTCCATAACCAAATAAAAATTGACTAGTTATTTGTGTGGAGTTTTCAAATACATCTAAAACCAGATTATCGGAAGATGCATTAACAAATCGGAAGACATAGTTAATTGGGAATGAAGGAATTATTCCGTCTAGTTTATTAGTGTATACATGTTCTAAACTGGAAGTACTAAATTCATCACCCAGATATATTCTACCTGTTTGTGCAATATTCTTTTTATCTTCTTCAAAAGAGGCAAAACCTCTTGAGTTTGTCTGATTAAAAAATGATACTGAATTATTACTTACTTTAGGTATTAGTCTTTTACCTCCGGTTACACCAAATGTAATCCAATAATAATTAGTATTTGAATAGGAATGGAAATATCTTTTATAATTTTTTGAAGTCTTATCATATTCCCAGAAATGATTTCCTCTTCCATAAAAAAGAATAAAGTCATTGTCATCAAACTTACCGTCACTCTCACCGCTTACATATATTGCATTCTCTTGTAAATCTACAGGATGAGTATCATTCAAATTTTCTGATAATTGTTTCCCGCTGTTATTATAAATTTTTATTGTTCTTGGATCAACAGAATTTGCATCAATACCCAATAATGTAAGTTGGCCTTTTGTTATTTTATAAATTCCCTCAGTTTTTGTTTCAAATTTATACCAAGTACCTGAAGATAAGACACTATTTATTATTGATTTTTTAATTGATGTATTTCCAGCCCCCCAATTTTTTGCAACATCATAATTAATAATTGCGGCATCTAAAAGATCAGAAACCGGTTGCGAAGCATTAGATTGAATTGGAGAAAAATTTATTTTGAAAACAATCCTGTTATATAGTCTAATTTTCCTTGATGCAGCATTAAATTTTACTGGATGAATTATTATAGATTGAGTTCTTAAATTTCTTGCTAATCCGTAATCACCAAAAGTTACCAAGTCTTCTGAACTGTTGTAGTTAAAATATTTTTCACTTTTCTTATAAACATTATCATCGACACCATTGGAAACACTTATTTCAGGTTTGGGAATTAAATCCCCTTTCATTTCTTTGAAGCTGGTATTTAGTACTTCTATTGTATTGCCAAATTCTGATAGAACTCCAACATTAAAAAATTTAACCGGTATGGCAGGTTCGCCGTAAAGTTCGGCATTTTGAATATACCCTCCATTAAATAAACTTTTTACATACTTATCATTTCCAATAGATATAGAAGTTGTATCATAATAATTAGGAATAAACTCAACTATTAAAGAATTGGAATTTGAAAATAAAATTTTAAAATCTTGTTGTGGTAATAATACAAATGGAGTAAGTACTATTAAAAAGAATATTATTTTTTTGCTATTCATTTTAGAGTCTGTTGTTACTATAAATTTTTCAATCAGATATAAAATATATCTAATAATGAATTATAATTCTGTAGCAAAAATCTTTAAAATATTCTCCTTAATTATATATCTAAATTTAGCATTCTATCTATTAATAAGTCAAGACATAAATGAAAATATTATTTATCCCAAAAAATTCATTGGAAATGAATTTTTTGCCGAAGGCCGCTATATAAAATGTTTTTATAAAACATTTTATATAGCGGGG
>PFVA01000032.1 GCA_002790365.1 Ignavibacteriales bacterium CG_4_9_14_3_um_filter_30_11 | reverse complement strand
TATATTTACTTATCCGGGTGACAGTTCATTTACACTTATTAAAAATAATGACAATTGGTTAATCAACGGAAATATTACCGACTCAACAAAGACAGTTAATTATTTAAATTCACTTTCATCTTTAACAAATTCTAACTTTGAAGATAATGTTGATAAATCATTATTTTCTAAGGCGTATTATACAATTACTATTGAAAGTAAAACTAAAGGGACAATTAATATTACATCCTTCGGTAATGATGAAAACGCAATTATCAGTTCTTCAATGAGATCTGAAGTATATTTTAAAGCCGGTGCAAAAGCATTTCTTGAAATAACATTTGTGGGGCGTAACAATTTTTATTAAAAATTGAAGAAACCCGTTTTCTTATAGGTAACGGGTTTCTTAAATACAGATTATTTTTTCCATTCTTTTTTAATTTCTTCAATAGCTCTTTTTAATTGCGGATCTCTTCCTTCAATTCTGTCTTTAAAATTTGTCTCTACAAATATATCAGGCACAACACCGGTCTTTTCCAGATCATTTCCATCCAGAGTATAACAGCCCCATGAGGGTAGTCTGTAAAAAGAACCATCAACAAGTGATTTACCTGAAGTAAATATTATCCACCTGTAAGTTTCTGTTCCAATTAGTTTCCCCAACTTTAAAGCTTTAAAACCTGCTGAAGTCATTTCGGCATCACTCAGTGTTTGTTCATTCATAAGTAACACAATTGGATTTGCAGACAAAGGGAAATTAGGTTGAATTGTTAATTTACCTTCTCTGTATTTCCATTGCAGATAAGGTCTGCGGGAAAGGAAATCAAGTACTTCATCGTGCACATTTCCGCCTGTATTATAACGAAGATCAAGAATTATTCCTTTTTTATTATAGGCTGTTGAAGTCATATCTATAATAAATTTGTTCAAACTCGATTTACCCATGTTTTTCATATAGATATAACCGATACTGTTATTACTTTCTTTATCAACATATTCTTTATTAGATGCAATCCATTCATCGTAAAGCTGATTATATAGCGCACCAGAATTTTCCGGGTGAATTTTTATTTCAAAACTTTTTCCGTTTCTTGTAAATGTTAAAGTTAATTCATCTTCAATTGAAGGTTTAGAAAAATAATATTCTCTATTGATATCTTTATCAATTGATATTCCATTCACCTCGCTTAGAATATCACCATTTTGAATATTTAATTCGACTTTATCTACAGGAGAGTAACAAACTATGCTTTTAACTTTATAAGGATTATCATTTTCGAATATAATTCCCGTTACAGATGTTTTGTTTTCATAATAAGTGTCTTCTTCTTTTCCGTTTGAATAAAAACCCTGGTGAGATGAATTTAGTTCACCTTGCAAATCATTTAATAAAATGCGAAGGTCTGATCTTGAATTTATAAACGGTAGAAACTCTGCATGTTTTTCCATCATCATTTTCCAATCAATTCCATGAAAATTAGAATCATAATAATTTTCATCCAGGTTTGCCCAGGTTTCATAAAACATTTGCTCAAATTCATCTTTTAGGTTTCGATAAAAAGTATAATCCATATCAATACTTTTTAATTTATTTTGCTTTATGTCAAAAGTGTTTATTGTACCTCCTGAAAGTAAATAGTAATTATTGCTAACAGCAGCAAATTGATAATTACTACCCGAACTTATTTTTTCTGTTTTATTTTTTTCAAATGGTTTAATTGTTGTCTTAAATACTTCGTAACCATCATTATTCTGATTTGATGAATAAATAACATTTGTTTCATCGCCTTTTTTTACAACACTAATAAGAAATTGATTTCCATTAACAGAAGTTATTTGATCCCATCTTTCAGCTATGTCTTTAAAATCAATTACAACAGAATTCTTGATTGATTTATCTTTTTTTGTTTCTGAAAACAAATTATCAAATCTGTTTGATTTGAATTCATCATCAAATTTTTGAAGAGCTATTCTGTATATGTTGCTTGCAGTAAATCCATAAGGATATGCGGGATGAAATCTGTCTGTTTCGAAATAAATATGTTTACCGTCAGGTGACCAGTGGGGATCACCTTCTGAAACTCCGGTGTTTGTAATATTAATTTTATTTTTTGAATTTACATCATAAACAAACATTTCCATTTCAAAATTTCTGTAAACAGTGTAAAGGATATATTTGTCATCAGGGGAAAAATACGGCATTGAATTATCCATAGCCCAGAATTCATCATTAACAATTACACTGCTTTCAAAAGTCTTTAAATCAATTGTCCGCATTTCATCTCTTCCTCTTAAATAAACGCCTTTTGTTCTATCGCTGTTAAATGTAAGATTTCGATTATTGCGTTCATCAAAAGTAATTTGTCTTTCCTTTCCATTGCCATCAGCTTTTATTTTAAACCAGTTTAACCATCCGTTAACAGTTTGATTATATATTACATTTACACTGTCAATCCAGTTTGTCTCCATCACTCTTCCTGTGGATAAGGTGTTTAGTTGTTTTATAAATTTTCCTTTTATATCTGAGATAAAAAGTTCACCGCGGGAGACAAATGCAATTTTTTTATTATCGGGTGAAACGCTAAAAGAAGTTATTTTTCCTTTTACATTAAAAGATTTTTGCCTCTCAAGTGTTTTATTCATAGGTAAAGAAATATTTATCTTGTTTGTTTTTCTTGTTGCAACATCGTAAAGAAAAATTTGATATCCTTTTTCAAAAACTATATAATTTCCATCAGCAGAAACTCTTGGATTTTTTATTGAATGATCAAATGAAGTAAGATGTTTTCTAGTATCGTTTTCAAAAGTGTAA
>PFVA01000236.1 GCA_002790365.1 Ignavibacteriales bacterium CG_4_9_14_3_um_filter_30_11 | reverse complement strand
TTCAGTAAGGGTAAAAAATAAAAAACAAAATTGAAAGGGAACTAAGTATCCACATTCCTAATTTAATTTCCTTTATGTTACCTGTTAATATTTTTACAAGAACATATAATGCAAAACCTGCAGTCATTCCTATTCCTAAATTATATGTAAAACTCATCAAAACAATAATTGTAAAAACTGGTAATATTTCTGAAATATCATTAAAGTTTAATTTTTTTATTGGAGAGATCATCAGCATCCCTACAATGATTAATGATGGTCCATAAGCAAAAGCCGGAATTATTGAAATTAACGGAGCGAAAAATAAAGTTAGTAAAAATAGTAATGATGTTACTACCGCTGTAAAACCGGTTTTACCGCCAGCTTCAATACCTGTTGCGGATTCTATAAATGTACCGGTTGTTGTTGTACCTAATAATGATCCTATAACAGTGGCTAATGCATCACAAAGCATTGGTTTTTCTATTTCGGGCAGATTACCTTTTTCATCAAGTAAATTTGCCTTAAATGATAAACCTAATAATGTTCCCATTGTATCAACAAAGTCCATAACAAATACAGTTAAAATAACAGCAAAAAAACCCCAGCTTAACGCACCGGAAATATCAAGTTTAAATAAAGTTGATGAAATATCCGGAGGCATTCCAATCCATTGAGAAGGCAATTTTGTAATGCCAAATATAATTGATAGGAAAGTAATGCTTAGAATTCCAATTAAAATAGAACCCTTTACATTTTTTATCATCAAAAAACCAATCAATACAAAACCTAAAATTGATAATAAAATATTTGGTTGATAAAAATTGCCTACATGAACAGGTGCACCTTCAATACCCAATACAACAATTCCTGTTTCGTTTAGTCCTATAAATGTTAAAAACAATCCAATACCTACAGCAAAACCAATTTTTAAACTTTCCGGAATTGAATTTGCCAGCCAACCACGTATTTTAAAAATAGTTAGCAGCGTAAATAAAACTCCACCAATAAAAATAGCTCCAAGTGCAGTCTGCCAACTGTACCCTAAAACTTTTACTACTGTAAAGGCAATAAATGCATTTTCTCCCATATATGGTGCAATGGCAAATGGTCTTTTTGCATAAACACCCATAGCCAAAGTTCCAAAAAATGCACTTAAAATTGTTGCAGTAATAGATGCACCAAATGGGATACCGGCAGCTTCAAGAATTTTTGGATTAACTATAATTATATAACCCATGGTTAAAAATGTAGTTAAACCTGCAATAATTTCCTGTTTATAAGATGTGTTTAATTCCTCAAAGTGAAAGAATTTTTTTAAATTCATTTTACTGTTTAATAATTTTAAAATATATTTATTTCAATTCAGAATAATTAATCTTTTGAACATCATCATAAGTAATAGTAGTTAGATCTTCATCACTTAAATTAACAAGTGTTAAAATTCTTTCTTCTTGGTTGCTTATAGCTTTATATAAAATATTTCTGACTGTACGGGCATTTCCAAAATTTTTATCTTTTTCCTTATATAGTTTAGAAAAGGTATCCAGAAATAACTGCCAGGCTCCTTCATCTAATTGGTATCCATTTTTACTGCTGATTACAAGTGCAATTTCTAACATTTGTCTTGGTGAGTAATCTTCAAAAGATAAATAATTTGTAAATCTGGATTGAAGTCCCGGATTTGATTCTACAAACTCCTGCATTTCGTTAGTATAGCCTGCAACAATTACAACAAATTTTCCCTTATAGTCTTCCATTCTTTTTAATAGTGTATCAATTGCTTCCTGTCCAAAATCATTGCCACCTCTTGCAAGTGAATAAGCTTCATCAATAAATAATGTGCCGCCCAATGCCTCTTCAATTATAGCTTCTGTTTTAGCTGCAGTCTGACCAACATAACCTGCAACTAATCCGGTTCTATCAACTTCAACCAAATGTCCTTTTTCTAAAATTCCCATCTCTTTATAAATTTTGCTTAAAAGTCTGGCAATTGTTGTTTTACCTGTACCGGGATTTCCTACAAATACAGAATGAAGATTTCTTGGTATTACTTGAAGTCCTCTTTCATTTCTAAGTTTTGCAACCTTCAAGCTACTTACAAGTTTTTCAACTGATTTTTTCACATTCTCAAGTCCTGTCAATTCAGAAAGTTCATTCAAATATTGATCAAGTAAATCAGCATTACCTTCAATAACTACTTTTGATTTTTTACTTCTTATAAATAAGATTTTATCAATATCTTCTTTTGTAATATTCTCAATTATGCTGTCATTCCTTTCTTTTGAAGGAATATCAGCTATTCTTAAAAGATGAGTTCTTAAAATTTCTTCACTTAAGTTTCTAATCAGTCTTGCATTGCCAAAACTTTTATCTCTTGTTCTATAAATTTCATTGAAAAATTTTATTAAAGGGTGAATTGCTTCTTTGTCTAATTTATGCCCTTTATTTTCAATATAACTATTCATTATTTCAAGAAGTTCTTCAGGTGGGAAATCATCAAAAACCAATTCTTTTGTAAAGCGGGATTTTAATCCCGGATTACTTTTTAAAAAGTTTTTCATTTCTTCTGTGTAACCGGCTGCTATTACTATAAATTTTCCTTTATCATCTTCCATTCTTTTAAGTAAAGTATCAATAGCTTCATTGCCAAAATCAGTTCCACCATTATCAGATTTAACTAAACTGTAGGCTTCATCAATAAACAAAGTTCCACCTATTGCTTTGTCAATTGTTTCTTTTGTT
>PFVA01000134.1 GCA_002790365.1 Ignavibacteriales bacterium CG_4_9_14_3_um_filter_30_11 | reverse complement strand
GTAATGTACGGCATTGCAGAGTTTTACAGAAAAGCCGTTGCTGCAGGTATTAAACCTATCATTGGAATGGAAGCTTATATTGTAAAAGAAGGCTCAAGGTTTGAAAAAGGAAGCAGCGATAGTGATGGAGGAAGAAAAAGAATTAAACATTATAACCATTTAATTCTACTTGCTAAAAATCTGCAGGGTTATAAAAATCTTTCCAAATTATCTACTTTAGGTCACACCGAAGGTTTTTATTACAAACCAAGAATAGATCTGGAGTTATTAAGAAAATACAATGAAGGAATTATTTGTTCAACAGCCTGCGCAGGCGGAATTGTAGCTACGGACTTAATAAATAATGACTACGACAAAGCCAGAGAAAAAGCAAAAACTTTCAAAGATATTTTTGGCGATAATTTTTATCTGGAAATTCAAAACCATAAAATGGATTATGAAAAAGCTGTTCTTGAAGGAATGCCGAAATTATCAAAAGAATTAGGTATAAAATTAGTTGCAACCAATGACTGCCATTATATTGAACAGGAACATTCAATTGCTCATAATATATTATTACTGCTTGCTGATAAAACCGGAAGAGATTACAGAGATTTAAGATATAAAACGGATCAGATTTATTTTAAATCAGAAGAGGAAATGAAAGCGTTATTTAAAAACTTTAAAGGTGCTATTGAAAATACTTTGGAAATAGATTCTAAGATTGACCTCAAATTGGATTCCAACGGTTATCACTTTCCTGTATTTCCAATTCCTGAAGACTCATCTGCCAAAACTTTAGACGAATATCTGGAAATATTAGCCGAAGAAGGTCTTCATAAAAAATTTAGTAATGTTACTGATGAAATAAAAAAAAGATTTAATTTTGAACTATCTACAATTAAAGAGATGGGATTTGCCGGATACTTTTTGATTGTACAGGATTTTATAAACGCAGCAAAAAAAAGTAATATTCCTGTTGGTCCCGGCAGAGGAAGTGCTGCAGGCAGTTTGGTTGCATTCACACTTGGTATTACAGGTATAGATCCGCTTAAATATAATTTATTGTTTGAAAGATTTTTAAATCCATCCCGAAAATCTATGCCCGATATTGATATTGATTTTGCTGACGATAAACGAGGTGATATAATTGAATATGTTCGAAAAAAATATGGGAGCGACTGCGTAAGTCAGATAATTACATTCAACCGACTATCTTCTAAAATGGTTTTAAGAGATGTTGCAAGGGTTTTAAATATACCAATACCAACTGTTAATAATATTACAAAATATATTCCTTCAAAATTCGGTAAGGTATTTACAATTGATGAAGCATTAAAAAAAGTACCGGAACTAAAATATCTTAATACAACTAAAGAACCGGAGCTTCAAAATTTAATTAAATATGCAAAAGTACTTGAGGGAATGAACAGAAATGCCTCCAAGCACGCAGCCGGTGTTGTTATTTGTCCTGAAGAAATAAGTAATTTTATACCGCTTGCCAATGCAGTAAATCAATCTGAAGTTGTTACTCAGTATAATATGAAAGAAATAGAAGATGCCGGTCTGCTTAAGATGGATTTTCTAGGTTTGCGTACGCTTACAATAATTCGTGATACAATAGAACTGATAAAACAAAACCATAATAAAGAAATTGATATTGAAAAAATACCATTAGATGATGAAAAAACTTACAAACTATTTTCAAAAGGACAAACAACAGGGGTTTTCCAGTTTGAATCTCCCCCAATGCGCGAGCATTTAAAGAAATTAAAACCATCATCTTTAAATGATCTTTCAGCTATGAACGCTTTATATCGTCCGGGTCCTATGGAATTTATTGATGAATTTATTGAAAGAAAACACGGTAAAACAAAGGTAGAATATCTGCATCCTCTTTTAGAACAAATACTAAAAGAAACATACGGAGTAATAGTTTATCAGGAACAGGTAATTCAGATTGCTAATATTATTGGCGGTATGAGTTTGGCAGATGCTGATCTTTTAAGAAGAGCTATGGGTAAAAAAGATCTGAAAGCTATGGCCAAATTAAAAAAACAATTTTTAACTGGTGCAGTAGAAAATGGAATTAAAAGTAACATAGCAGAAAAAATTGTAGACAACATCGAAAAATTTGCTAACTATGGATTTAATAAAAGTCACGCTGTTGCTTACAGTTTGGTAGCATATCAAACAGCTTATTTAAAAGCTCATTACACACCTGAATTTTTAGCTGCCAACCTAACTAATGAATTTGGAAATTCAGATAAAGTAGCTACATTTTTGGAAGACTGCAGGAAATTGCAGATAGAAGTTCTACCGCCTGATATTAATAGTCCATCTGTTAATTTTAATGTTGAGGGTGGTAAAATTAGATTTGGAATGAGCGCCATTAAAAATGTAGGAATTCCGGCAGTTGAAGAATTGATAAAAATTAAGGAACAATTAAATTCAAATTTTAAAAGTATATTTCATTTTTGTTCAAAAGTTGATACAAGAATTGTAAATAAAAGAGGGCTTGAAGGGCTGGTATTAGCAGGTGCTTTTGATTCTATGAATGATAACAGAGCTTCGTTATTTGCTTCTGTAGAATCAGCATTGGAATTTGGGCATAAGGTACAAAATTCAAAAATAACTTCAGATAATAGTTTGTTTGCTAATAGCCAGGAAGAAATAAAAGTAAAACCACCAAAATTAGAAAATATTCCCAAATGGAATACCAGGGAAAGATTAGCAAGAGAAAGGGAGGTCACAGGATTTTATATAACAGGACACCCGTTAAAAAATTATTTATTAGAATATAATTCATTTGCAACAATTCAACTTGGCAGTGCGCTAGATCATCAAAATGATGAAATGATAAGAGCTTGCGGAGTTATTACTTCAGTAAAAAGGAAAATTGATAAATCAAACAGAACTATGGCTTTTATAACTCTCGATGATTTTTCAGGCTCGTGTGAATGTTTAATGTTTGCAACAACATATGAAAAATATGGACAATATATTGAAGAAGAAAAATGTTTTATAATTGTGGGCAGGCCTGAAAGCAGCGGTGACAATATCAAAATTCATATAGAAGAATTAACACCAATTGAGCAGGTTAAAGAAAAGTTTACAAAGAGTATAAAAATTAATTTAGAAGCACAAAATTTTGGTGATGAGGAAATAGGAAAATTAAAATCCATTCTGAATGTTAATAAGGGGAATATTCCTGTTTATCTTCATTTAAAAAATAATGGACCAAAAGATAAGTTGTTCTTTTTAAAAGACTATAAAGTTAATGCATCTAATGAATTAGTGGATTCTTTGTTTACTATGCTTGGCGAAGATTCTATTCAACTATGCCAATAATTTTGTAATATTATTTACACTATTTAAATATTTTGTTGGCTAACTTAGATACGGTTGTAAAACAATTTGCTATTTAGTATACTTTGCACTTAAAAAAAATTTAATTGGGCTATAATATGACAGCTGATAATAAAAAGTTTTGGGCACTAATATTAGGTGCTTCCTCAGGTTTTGGGAAAGCAGCAGCTTTGCAATTGGCTAAAGACGGTTATAATATTATCGGTGTACATTTGGACAGACAAGCTACAATGTATAATGTAGAAGAGATGATCAAAAATATTGAAGAATTGGGTGTAGAACATAAATTCTTTAATATAAATGCTGCAGATGATAATAAAAGAGCAGAAGTAGTAAATGAATTAAGAAATACTTTAGATAAAGATGCTAGAGTAAAAGTTATTATGCATTCTTTGGCTTTTGGTACACTTAAACATTTCATTAATAGAAATGGTGAACCGGGAATGACTAAAGCTCAATTGGAAATGACAATAGATGTAATGGCTAACTCTTTGGTTTATTGGGTACAAGATATTTATACAAATAAATTATTAGCTGAAAAAGCTAGAATTTTCGGTATGACAAGTTCGGGCGGTCATTCGGTAATTCCAAGTTATGGAGCTGTTTCTGCTGCAAAAGCAGCTTTAGAATCACACATTCGTCAATTGACAGAAGAACTTGGATTTATGGGAGTTTCAGCAAATGCAATAATGGCTGGAGTTACAGATACACCGGCTTTAAGAAAAATTCCCGGAAATGATTTGATGATTGATGTAGCCAGAAGGAAAAATCCAAGAAAGAGATTAACAACCCCTGAAGATGTAGCTAAAATAATTTCTCTTTTCTGTAAAGATGGTGGAGAGTGGATCTCCGGAGGAATAATTAACGCTGATGGGGGAGAAGATGTTGTAAATTTTGTCGGACAAGATTAATTTAATAAGTAACAAATAAAGGATAATAATGAAACCATTTGAAATAACAGATGACAATTTTGAAACAGAAGTTATAAAATCAGATTTGCCTGTTCTAATAGATTTTTGGGCTGCTTGGTGCGGACCTTGCAGGATGATAGCTCCAATAGTAGAAGAATTAGCAGAAGAATATTCTGGGAAAGTAAAAATTGGCAAATTAGATGTAGATAACAATCAACAAACTGCAATTAAATATGGAGTAAGAAGTATACCTACTTTACTGGTATTTAAGAACGGGGAAGTTAAGAATACAATAATTGGGGCTGTTCCAAAATCACAAATATCACAAAAGTTAGATGCAATTGCTTAATTTTTAAATAGCAAATTTTATTTGAAGGCTTGCTATATGTAAGCCTTTTTATTTTTTAACAATTTTAAAATTTATTTATGAATAAAATATTAATATCAGATTCAATTGATGTTAAATGTAAAGAGATTCTTGAAAAAAAAGGAATTGAAGTTACCTATTTACCAAATATTACTGCAGAAGAAATTAAAAAGGGAATAGGTGAATTCAATGGATTAATTGTAAGAAGTAGAACTCAAGTAAATAATAGTTTATTAGAATTAGCAAAAAATCTAAGTATTATTGGTCGTGCCGGAACAGGTTGTGATAATATTGATCTGAATTCCGCTACACGAAAAGGTATTTTAGTGATGAATACTCCCGGTGGAAATACAATTTCTGCTGCTGAACACACAATGGCATTAATGCTTTCACTTTGTAGACATCTGCCCCAGGCAAATGCTTCGATGTTATCCGGTAAATGGGAGCGGGGAAAATATCAAGGTGCTGAGCTTAATGATAAAATATTGGGGATAATTGGTTTTGGTAAAATAGGAAAGGAAGTTGCTTTAAGGTCTATCTCATTCGGAATGGAAGTTATATGTTTTGATCCTTTAATGTCAGAAGATTCTGCAATAAAGTTTGGAGTCAAATTAGTAAGTCTTGATAATTTATTTAAGAAGTCAGATATAATTTCTATCCATGTTCCTCTAACAGATGAAACCAAAAATATTATTTCAAAAAAGAATTTAGCTAAATGTAAAAAAGGTGTTAAGATAATTAATTGTGCAAGGGGAGAGCTGATAGAAGATTCAGCTCTATTAAAATGTTTGATCTCCGGACAAGTATCTGGTGCAGCAATTGATGTTTTTAGAACAGAACCACCAAATTTCTCTGATCCATTATTAACACACCCAAATGTAGTAACTACTCCACATCTTGGAGCTTCTACGCAAGAGGCTCAAGAAAAAGTGGCAGTTCAGATTGCTAATCAAATAGCTGATTATTTTAACGGGAAAGAAATAAAGGGAGCTGTAAATGGTTTGGGAATTGAGGCGATAAATAATCAAGATATTTACCCTTTTGTTAAACTTGGAGAAAAAATAGGCAATATTTATTCACAGCTTAGTAAAAATAAATTAGAACAAATAGATATAAATGTTTGTGGCGAAACTTTACATAAGTTTTCCTTGTTATTGTCTATATCAGTATTGAAAGGATATTTAAATAATAAACTGGAAGAAACAGTTAATCTTATTAATGCTCCATTGTTGGCTAAAGAAAATGGAATTATAATTAATGAAATTAAATCCAGTAGTAATATTGATTATAAAAATTTATTAAGTATTACTTTTCATTCGAAAGATGAAATAAGAAAATTTGACGGTACTGTATTTGGCAATAAAGAAATTAGAATAGTTGGTATTAATAATTATAGAATAGAAGTTAATCCGGAAGGTTATTTATTGTTTTACACTAATGAAGATAAACCGGGAATGCTGTCGTTAGTTAGTAAATTATTAGCGGAGAAAAATATTAATATTGCAGGTTTATCATTAGGGAGAAGAGGGAAAGGTGAAATTGCAATTACTATTATTAATATTGACAATAAAGTAGATAAAAAAACACTGGATACTATTTCTTCTTATCAGGGTATTTCTAATGTGGGTTATATTAAATTATAAGTCATTATTTTATAGACAATATTAACTATTAATTATATTTTTAAAAACTCGATCATAAAACAAAAAAATAACAGAAGGGAATCATGAAGAAAATATTTACTATAATAATTTTAATACTTTTACCTGTGTGTATTGCTTTACCACAATCACAATTTAATTTTAATGTAGATTATGCAAGTTTCAAATATGATTCAACTGCAAATTATATTGAGTTTTATTATTCATTTCCTGGTGATCAGCTTTCACCTGTAGAAAAAGATGGTAAAAATATTATTGAAGGGCTGCTTGAATTACAAATCAAAAATAGTTCAACAAATGCAGACTTTATTAATAAGAAATGGAGAATTCCAAGTTTAGCACCAAGTAAAGATTCAAAAATAAAAGCACAAAATTTAGTTGGAATGATTGCTTTTGTGGTACCAAAAGGCAGTTATACCTGTTTAGCTTTGGGATCAGATAATAATAATCTAAATCAAAAGAAAGATTTTACTTTTTCCTTTGATGTAAATCCATACAGTTCATCTAAAATTAAAATAAGTGATGTTCAACTTGCTTCAAATATTAAAAATGATGGAGTTGATCAAAAATCAATATTTTACAAAAATACTTTGGAAGTAATCCCTTTCCCAATTGATATTTATGGTAAAGGCGCACCGGTTGTTTTTTATTATAGCGAGATTTATAATTTAGATAAAGCTGAAGATTATGATAATCTTGTTTTTGAAACATCTGTTATAAATAACTATAATCAAAAACTGTATTCTAAAAAAGATATTAATGTTCAGAAATTTCAAGCTATAGTTAAAGTTGGTACTGTAAATGTTTCTAAATATCCATCCGGTAAATATAAATTGGTTTTGGCTATAGCAGACAGTGTTAAAAATTTTGGTATTATTTCTACAAAAGAATTTTTTGTTTACAATCCTGATATAAAGAAAGTTGAACCAATAGCTAAAAATACCGGTGGATTATTAGGTTCTGAATTTGCTGTTCTCTCAGAAGAAGAATGCGATAGAATTTGGGCAGCATCTGAATATATTGCTTCTAAAAATGAGAAGGATCAATGGGAAAAAATTAATACTGTAGAAGGAAAACGCGACTATCTATTTAAATTCTGGAAAACAAAAGATATTGACAAAGGAATTCCCAGAGGTGATTTTTACTCTGATTACTTTAAAAGAGTAAAAATAGCATCCTCAAGATTTAAGAATCTTGCTAAAGATGGTATTAAAACAGATATGGGTAGAGTATTTATTATGTATGGTGAACCTGACCAAATTGAAAGATTTCCAAACCAACAGGATACAAAGCCTTATGAGATTTGGACCTTCGAACAAATTGAAGGTGGTGTAACATTTATATTCGCCGACCTAACAGGTTTTTCAAATTATGAACTTGTTCATTCTACAAAGAGACATGAAGTTAAAGATGTTAATTGGCCATCTAGAATAGCAACAAGATAATTTGTTAAAATAAATATTATTTACTAAGGCATTAAATTTTAATTGATTTAATGCCTTTTCCTTTTTTATAATATCATTTTAATTAATGAATGAATAAATTTAAGAACAAAATAAATATCAATATTTATGCAAAATAAAATAGAATATTTTCTATTTATATCATTCAGTTACTTTTTTAAGTTACTCGGACTTAAATTCTCTCGTAAATTTTCAATCTTAATTGCCTTTTTATTTTACTATATTATTCCAATAAGAAAGAAAACCGTGTTTGAAAACTTGAGATATGCATTTCCAGATTTTGATACAAAAACAGTTAAAAAAATATCTTTTGAAAATTATAAGAGTTTTGCTAAAACTTTTACAGAGATAATGTTTCTTCCTTTTATTTCCAGGCAAATGTTAATCAATCAAGTTGAGTGTGAAAATCTTGAAATTGTTAATAACTATCATAAGAAAGGAGTACCTGTAATTTTACTTACAGCTCATTTTGGTAATTGGGAATTTATGGCTGCTTCTACAGGGGTTCAAGTTGGATTTCCTTTGTATGTTGTTATTAAAAATCAGAGAAATCCATATGTTACTGATTGGTTGAAATCTAGCAGGACTAAGTTTGGCAATGAAGTTATCCCTTTGGGCGTTCAGATAAGAAATGTATATGAGGAGTTAAAAGAAAAACAAATAATTGTAATGGCTGCAGATCAAAGGGGTGATGAAAATGGCTTAAGAGTAAATATGTTTAATAGAAAAACTGCTGTTTTCCCAGGTCCTGCATCATTAGCCTTAAGAACTAATTCAAAATTAATTTTATCTATTCCCATTCGTCAAAAAAATAATTCTTATAAAATTATATTTAATGAATTATCTTTAAAGAATTTACCAGAGGATGAAGAAAGCAAAAAGATTGAAATTTGTCAAAGATATATTTCCTATTTAGAAAATATAATAAGAGAACATCCTGAGCAATGGCTTTGGATGCACAAAAGATGGAAACATTAATGGCAAGCAATTTTTAATGTATAAAATTTTAGTAATACAAACAGCCTTTATCGGTGATTCAATTTTAACTCTTCCAATGATTGAAAAGTTAAAAGAGTTATACCATATATCAATAATAGATGTTCTGGCTATACCATCAACAAAAGAAATATTTGAATCTTCTCCGGTTGTAAATCAGGTTTATGTAATTGATAAAAAGAATAAACAAAAAGGATTATTTTCCATTTATAAGTTTTCAAAAGAACTCAAAGCTAATAATTATAATGTAATTTATTCTCCGCACAGATCTTACCGGTCTGCAATTATTACAAAATTACTCAACCCTGAGAAAAGCTATTCTTTTTCTAAATCAAACTTTAAATTTCTTTATACAAATATTGTGCAGTACCAAAAAGATATTCATGAAGTACAAAGAAATCTTGATTTGATATCCTATCCTTATGATAACGAAACTTGGAAGATGATTCCAAAGATTGAGATTTCTAAAAATTCTAAAAACAAAGTAGATGAACATTTTGTAAATTTAAGAACGGAAGATAAATATGCTGCAATTGCACCAGGGAGTATTTGGGAAACAAAAAAGTATTCTGAAAATTATTTTACTGAAGTAATAAAAAGTTTAGTAAATTATTCCTTTATTGTCTATTTAATTGGCAGCAAAGATGATGAAAAATTATGTGAATCAATTCTGAAAAAATCAGGGCAAGTTGTAAAAAATGTTGCCGGTAAATTTTCACTTATTGAATCAATAGAATTCTTGAAAAGGATGGAAATCTTAATTGCTAATGACAGTGCACCGACACATTTAGGTGTATGTGCTAATATTCCTGTCCTCACAATTTATTGCTCCACAGTTAAGAATTATGGATTTTACCCATACAATAAAAAAAGCAGTTATATTTCGTATGATAATTTAAGTTGTAAACCATGCGGTATTCATGGGCATAATAAATGTCCCATAAATACTTTTGATTGTGGAAATTTATTAAAACCTGAAAAAGTTATTTCAAAAATAAAGGAAATGTTAAATGACAGAAACTGACATTGGTATAAAAATTAATATAGATGATAATTTAAAACATGCTGTTTATGTAGCTAAAAAATTATATTTTGAAGGCTCTATATTCATTTACCCAACAGATACGATTTACGGAATTGGAGCCAATCCATTAAATGAGAAAGCAGTTAAAAAGATAGAAAACATTAAAGGAAGAGATGAAGGAAAGAAAAATATATTGCTGATAAATTCAATTGATAATTTATTAGAATATGTAGATATGCACTCTGAAAAATATATGGATTTCCTTCTGGCTATTTGGCCAAATCCGGTTTCTGTAGTATTAAGTTTAAATAAAAAATTTAAAAATTTCATGAATTCATCTAATTGTGCTTTTAGAATTCCAAATCATCGTTTTTGTTTAAAACTTTTGGAAGAACTTAAAATGCCTTTGATTTCTACGAGTGTTAATAAATCAAATAATCCACCATTAAATGAACCAAGCAGTATTATTGAAGAATTTTCAAATTCTGTTGACACAATATTTTATAGTAATAAGAAAAATTATTTTGAAGTATCAACATTGATAGATCTTTCAGGAAGGAAACCAAAGATATTAAGACAAGGTAAAATGAAAGTTAATGATATTATTGAAAAATATTTTAAATAAAAAATGAAACTCAACCTAAAAAAATTAAAAGAACTAAAATCATTTTCTGTTCTGATTATTCCTGATCATTCAGGATTACAGACAAAGCAACGAAAATTAAAATTAGGAATTATAATAACAATTATAAGTATCTATACGCTGTTTATTTTAGCAATTGGATTTTTAGTATTTGATGTTGCTCCACTTGGAAGAATGTTGGGTATAAATAATCCTACTTTAAGTAAAGAAGAAATTCAACAAGTAGAAATGCTGAATAAAAGATTAATTTATTTAAGCAGAGAAATGTCAGAAATGAAATCAACTAATCAGAGGTTAAAAGAAGCTATGTTCTTGGGTGATTCTACTTTGGTTGATTCGTTATTAAATATAAAATCTAATAAGTCTGTTGATTCTGTATCGAAGGTAAAAAGTAGTCCAATTAAGGGTGACATATTTTATATTATAAATAAATTTCTTCAGGGGAACGATAAAAAAGATAATTATAAAGTTTTTTTTGAAAAACCTGTTGACGGATTTATTAGTAAATATTTTGATATTGAGACAGGGCATTTTGGAATTGATTATGCATTAAAAACAGAAACCCCTATACATGCATCATCCGGAGGTTATGTTATATTTTCTGATTATACTGTTAAAGATGGTTATATACTTATTATTAATTGTTCAAATAATTATATTACTATTTATAAACATTGTTCAATTTTATTAAAAAGAGAAAGAGAAACTGTTTCTACTGGAGAAATAATTGCTTTAAGCGGCAATAGCGGAGAAATTAGTACTGGACCTCATTTACATTTTGAAATTTGGAAAGAAGGAAAGCCAATCGATCCTCTAAAAGTATTTTTAAATTATTTAAAGGAGTAAAAATTGAAAAAGGATAATAGCTTTGAGAATAATGAACTAACCATAATAAGTTCGGGTGTAGTTCTAGAGGGGAAAATGAAATGCAATGGTAACATAAGAATTGATGGAGCTATTAACGGTGATATTGATGCAGAAGGCAATATAACTATCGGTACTAATGGCAAAGTGAAGGGTGAAATAACTGCAAAAGATATTACAGTCGGCGGTAAGGTTGATGGAATTATTAGAGCCGAAAGCAAAGTTATATTAGAAGCAAAATCAGTGTTAAGAGGAGAACTAAATACAAAAATTTTAGTTATTGCAGCAGGTGCAATTTTTGACGGAACAAGTAAAATGATTTCTACAGAAAAAATACCGATTAAAACTCCCCAAACTTTAAATATCAAATGAAAGAGCAAGATGAGCATCCTAAAGATGATAATAACTTAAGATCAATAGGTAATTATCTGGGATTAGGTATGCAACTTGCAGCAACTGTTGGAGCAATGGTATTTTTAGGTTATTGGTTAGATGGTAAATTTAAAACCAGCCCTTGGTTAATTCTTATTTTTTCTTTTTTAGGTATAGCATCCGGTCTCTATAATTTTCTTAGAACAGTTATTCAACCTCCTAAAAAATGAACTCTTCAAAAGTTATAATAATTTCTGTAATCTTCATTCTTACTAGTATCCTTTCTATTTATATATTAAAAGCAAATAAAATAATTTCTAATTTAATAGCATATACTTCCATTTGGGCTCTTTTCATTACAAGTATTAATTATGGATTGGGAATGATATCAATAAAAATAGGGATAAACAGAAATTACAAGGTTTTTATGATAAGCTTCTTTGGGGGGATGCTAATTAGGCTTATTTTATTAATTTTACTTGTATTTATAGGGCTACAATTCTTGGAAATAAGAAGGAATATCTTTATTTTTTTAGTTCTATTTTTTTACATTTTGTATTTAATTTCAGAGATTTCATATCTTCTGTTATTGGATAAAGAACACAACAAAATTAATGATTGAAAATATACAAGATACGGTTGTAGTAGCAGATACTGTCCATAAATCAGAAGGCGGAAGTGGTTGGATTTTACATCATGTGATGGATTCAAATACTATTGATTTTGAACCTTTTGGTTCCTTTACATTACCACATCTTTCAATTTTTGGTATCGATATTTCAATTACAAAACATATCTTTTTTTCTTGGGTTATTGCATTACTTTTGATAGTATTATTGATAATTGTAGCAAAGAACTATAAGAAATCTTTAATACCAAAAGGCATCTCAAATTTATTTGAACTAATAATAATTTTTGTTAGGGATGAAATTGTAAAGTCAACTATCGGAAAAGGGTATCAATTTTTCTTGCCGTTTCTTCTAACAATTTTCTTTTTTATTCTAATTGCAAATTTATTTGGTTTAATACCATACACAACAACCGTAACAGGAAATATTGCTGTCACTGCCACATTGGCTATAATATCATTTGTTGCTATTCAAATTGGTGGAATAAGATCAAATGGTTTTATTGGATATTTTAAAGGACTTATACCCTCCGGAATGCCTGGTTGGTTGTTAACAATAATCATCCCACTAGAAATTTTAGGATTATTTACAAAACCTTTTGCATTGTGTATTCGTCTTTTTGCTAATATGATAGCTGGGCATGTTGTTATTCTTTCATTAATAGGATTAATATTTATTTTTAAAG
>PFVA01000193.1 GCA_002790365.1 Ignavibacteriales bacterium CG_4_9_14_3_um_filter_30_11 | reverse complement strand
CATTTTATGAGCGGCCTTCGGCAAAAAATTCATTTCCAATGAATTTTTTGGGTTAATTAATATTGATTTCAGAGGTTAAAAACTTACCAGTCAAACTTTTAGGGTTTTCAATTATCTTTTCAGGATTTCCTTCGGCAACAATTTCTCCTCCGTGTTCACCGCCACCGGGGCCCAGATCAATTATCCAATCTGCCATTTTAATTACATCCATATTGTGTTCAATAACTATAACTGTGTTGCCCAGATCAACTAATTTATTTAATACTTTCAACAAAATTCTAACATCTTCAAAATGGAGACCTGTTGTAGGTTCATCTAAAATATAAAGTGTTTTGCCTGTACTTACTTTGCTCAATTCGGTTGCAAGTTTTACTCTTTGAGCTTCACCTCCAGAAAGAGTTGTAGCCTGCTGTCCCAACCTTATATAACCAAGCCCCACATCGTGGATTGCTTGCAATTTTCTTTTAATTCTTGGAAGTTCACTGAAAAACTCTAAAGCTTTATCTACTCTCATATCAAGCACATCAGATATGGATTTTGTTTTGAATAGAACATCTAAAGTTTCCGGATTATATCTTTTACCGTGACAATTATCGCATTCCACATAAACATTGGGCAGAAAATTCATTTCAATTTTTTTAAGTCCGTCTCCGCTGCAATCTTCACACCTTCCACCAGAAACATTAAAACTAAATCTACCCGGAGTGTATCCTCTAATCTTAGATTCAGGCATTTGAGCATACAAATCTCTTATAAAAGTAAAAACACCTGTGTATGTAGCAGGATTTGAACGAGGTGTTCTTCCTATTGGTGATTGATCAATTTCAATTATCTTATCAATATTTTCTATTCCTTCAATTTTTTCATACGGTAATGGAACAACTTTTGATTTATAGATTCTATTCATCAAAATTTTTACAAGAGTTTCGTTTATCAATGTTGATTTGCCCGAACCGCTGACTCCTGATATTACAGTTAAAGTATTAAGTGGAATTTTAAGATCAATATTTTTTAAGTTATTACCTTCTGCACCCAAAAGATTAATAAATTTCCCATTCCCTTTTCTTCTTTTTTTTGGCAGCTCTATGTTTGTTTTTCTGTTAAGATAATCTAATGTTAATGAATTAAAACCATTTTGTTTTTTTGTTAATTCAAAAGTTTCACCCACTGCACAAATTTCCCCTCCGTGTTCACCGGCGGCAGGTCCCAGATCAATCATAAAGTCAGAGCTTTCGATTGTTTCCCTGTCGTGTTCAACGACAATAACTGTATTTCCGAGATCTCTCAATTTTTTTAGTGACTTAATCAATTTTAAATTATCATTTTGATGAAGCCCTATACTCGGTTCATCTAAAACATAAAGTACACCTGCAAGTTGTGTCCCGATTTGTGTTGCAAGTCTAATTCTTTGAGATTCCCCTCCGGAAAGCGTACGGGCAGATCGATTTAATGTTAAATAATCCAACCCTACATTAAGCAAAAATTCCAATCTAGCTTTTATTTCTGTAATAATGGGTTTGGAAATTATGTCTTTGTTACCGTTTAAATTAATATCTTTAAAAAATTTATAT
Organism: Ignavibacteriales bacterium CG_4_9_14_3_um_filter_30_11; assembly: GCA_002790365.1. GTDB lineage: Bacteria > Bacteroidota > Ignavibacteria > Ignavibacteriales > Ignavibacteriaceae. The sequence continues at coordinate 11,388 of PFVA01000193.1, read as the reverse complement.
GTTCTTTTAATTGATAAAGAAGTTACTTCACTAATGTTTTTGTTTTGAAATTTTACTGCTAATGATTCTTTATTTAATCTTCCGCCGTTACATTCAGAGCAGACATTGGTAGTCATAAAAGATTCTACCCATTCCCTGATATTGTTAGAGGAAGTAGTTTCATAATAATTTTTTAAATATTTTAAAATTCCGGAAAATTTATGAAAATAAGTAATCGGCTTGCCTTTACCGTAAGAATAAGAAAATGAAATTTTTTCTTTAGTTCCGTTTAAAAGAATTTCTTTTTGTCCTTCAGTTAAATCAGATAGTTTTGTATCTAATGTAAATCCAAATTTTTGCGCAACAGCTTCTATTTGATTGAATATCCAAATCGGCCTTGGTTTACCGATTGCATTTATTCCACCCTCATTGATTGTTTTTTCCCAATCCGGTATTATTAATTTTAAATTGAAATCTTTAATTTCACCCAAACCTTCACAATGTTTACAAGAACCATATGGAGAATTAAAGGAGAATGAGTTTGGTGCAAGGTCACTGTAGCTAATACCGCAATCCAAACAAGCTAGATGTTTACTAAAAACAAAATCATCTTTTTCATCATTTACAATCAAAATTCCATTACCATAATTTAAAGCAACTGTAATTGAATCTGTTAATCTTTTCCGAGATTTTTCTGAAACAACAATTTTATCTACAGCAATTTCAATGTTATGTATTTGATATCTGTTTACCTTTAGTCCTTTTGAGATTTCTAATATTTCATTATCAACTCTTACTTTTAAAAACCCATCAGACAATATTTGCTCAAAAAGTTCTTTGTAATGTCCTTTTCTTCCTTTCACTACTGGTGCAAGAAGTGTAACTTTTTGCTTATCGTGATCAGAAATTATAGAATCAATTATCTGTGAAGTTGTCTGTTTTGCTATTTTGTTACCGCAATTATAACAGTATGGTTCGCCCACTTTCGAATATAACAGACGCAGATAATCATAAATTTCCGTTACAGTACCAACTGTTGAACGGGGATTCCCTGAAGTAGATTTTTGTTCTATAGAAAGCGACGGACTTAAACCTTCAATAAGGTCAACATCCGGTTTTTCCATCATATCTAAAAACTGTCTGGCGTAAACAGATAAAGATTCGATGTATCTTCTTTGTCCTTCTGCATAGATAGTATCAAAAGCCAAAGAAGATTTACCTGAACCTGATAAACCGGTTATAACCGTTAAAGAATCGCGTGGAATCTCCACATCAATATTCTTCAAATTGTGCTCTCGTGCACCTTTAATTAAGATTGTTTCCTTTTCCAAAGATTGACCAAGTTTAAATTTTTAAATAATTATATTAGTTATAGAGTATTTGAAAATCAAATTTTTAGGAAGAAATATTTCAGTTAAAATGTTAAAAGATGATAAAATATTAACAATTGTCGGACAAAATGAGAGTATTCTTAAAGAAAAGGGTTCGCAATTTATTGCTCAATGTTTCTCTGTAAAAGATGATAAATCTGCTGATAAACTGATAGAAGATATAAAGAAAAAATACTACAATGCCTCTCACCATTGTTATGCTTACAGATTGATAAATGATGTTTTTAAATATTCTGATGACGGCGAGCCAAATGGAACAGCCGGTTTAAGAATATTGAATGCAATTGATCATTTTCAATTACTAAATGTACTTGTTGTTGTAATAAGATATTTTGGAGGAACAAAACTTGGGGTCGGTCCTCTCGGAAAAGTATATTATAATTCAGCTATAGGGGTTTTAGAAAAATCAGTTAAAATAGAAAAATATTTTTATTATAAAATTTTTGTTGATGTCGATTTCAAACAGATAAGTTCAATTCATCATATTATAAATAATTCTGAAGTAAAGATATTAAACACTAAATACGCAGATAATGTAACATTTGAATTAGTTGTAAAAATAAATGATGTAAATAGTTTTAAAACTAAAATTATTGATGAGCTTAAGGGAGATTTAATAATTAATGTAGATAAAAATATTATATTATTGTAATCTCAGTGCTCTATGTGGCGCTTGGTATTATTTAACCGCAGAGATCACAGAGAATACGCGGAGATTAAATTAAATTTCTTTTCAAATCATTTAAATACATCTTTGTCCATTCCAATCCTTCCAAAAGTAAATAAAGTTTAGCTAAAGAATTTTGAGTCATTGCTAAATAATTGCTTTCAAAAGTTGATCTATAATTATCAGTCATTTTAATTGAAAATTCATTTAAGATATTCTTAACAGATGTTAAATTTTCTGAAAGATCTTTTTTAATTTCATCTAAATTATTTACATCAGGAATAACAGCCCCTTTTTCAAGTACTCTTTTCAAACCTAGAATATATTTAGATGTAAAAATTAATTTTTCAAACAAAGGACCATTTTCATTACTTAAACCAATATTAAATAATTGAAGCAAACCTTCTTGCTCTGTAAATATTTTACCGGATTTTTTTTCTATAGCTACAAGCAAATCTTGAGGTGATATATTTTTCATATTATAATTTTATTCCTAGTCCAATACCATCACCAATAGGCAATAATACAGATTTGAGTGATTTTGAATTCATAAAATGATAATTAAAATTCCGGATATGTTTTGTTGAGTTTTTATATTTTTTAGGAATTTTTTTGGCTGCTGCAAAGCCATGCCAAAGGAGGTTATCAATAAAAATTACTCCACCTTTTTTTAATTTCTCTAATGATAAATTAAATAGTGTTAAATAATCTTCTTTATCGGCATCTAAAAAGATAAGATCAAATTTATCTTTTATAGTAGGGATTATGTCTTCTGCATCCCCTTCAAGTACTTTAATTTTTTTAATCATGTTTGCTTTCTTAATATATGTTTTTGCAATTTTAATATTTACTTTATTTATTTCTATAGTTGTTACAACAGATTCAGATGAAAGTATTTTAGCAATTCTTATAGATGAATATGCAATAGCCATACCGATTTCTAAAACTTTTTTTGGTTTTTTAATTTGAACTATTTGTTCAAGAAATTCAGAGGAATCTTTTGATAGAATTGGTATTTTATTTTCTAGGGCAAATTTTCCCATTTCAATAATAAGTGGATTATTTTTTTTTACAAAAGAGGAGATATAATCAAGTTGGGCTGGATAAATTATTTTTTTCATTTTCATATTAATTTATGCCCTTAAAAATTCTTTTAAGTCTTATATTATCAAAAAAACTTTTTTTAGATTGATTAGTAGTATCTAATTCCACAGACCAATAAATTATCAATGCTTTACCTATTATATTTTCTTCGGGCACAAATCCCCAGAAACGACTGTCAAGACTGTTCCCACGATTATCACCCATAACAAAGTAATAATCTTGTTTTAATTGATATTTTCTCGAAGAAATTCCATTAATATTTATTACCGTACCTTCAATGCTAACATTTGAACTGTCTGTGTCATTTTCGATAATTGATTTCCAATAACTAATATTTTTTAAATCTAATTTTATTATATTCCCTTTTTTAGGAATTATTATAGGTCCATAATTGTCAGAATTCCAATTTTGAATATTCGGGAAAATTCCATCTTCTTTTATACCACCAGAAATCATTTTAGAATTAGAAATAAGTATATTTATTGGTGAAGCCATCTTAATATAATTGAGGAATAGGTTCCTATTTATTATTTCTAAAGTATCTCCGGGCAAAGCGACAATTCTTTTAACGAGATTAAAATTTTCATCATTAATTTCACCATATTTTTTACCAGGAAACTTAAAAACTATAACATCATTTTGTTTGGGTTTATTAATATTGAGTAATGTTATATAAGGAATTTCTATCTGTGTAAAAGGAATATATTTGGGAGTGCTTAATTTATATTCTGCTTTATTGATAATTATATAATCACCAGGTAACAGAGTGTTTTTCATTGAGCCTGTTGGTATTTTATAAGCAGCAAGGAAAAATGATCTAATTATTATAGTTACTATAAGTAAAATAATAAGTATTTGAAAAAATCTTTTTATGATCTTAATCATTTATTATTTTTTATAATTTAAGGTATCTTTGATTTAACTAATCATTTATCTGAAGTACGGCTAAAAATGCTTCCTGAGGAATTTCAACATTACCAACTTGTTTCATTCTTTTTTTACCTTCTTTTTGCTTCTCCAATAATTTCCTTTTCCTGGTAATATCACCGCCATAGCATTTTGCCAAAACATTTTTACGCAATGCTTTTACAACAGATTTAGAGATAATCTTTGCCCCGATTGCAGCTTGAATACTGATTTCAAACATCTGCCTTGGAATTAAGTCTTTTAATTTGGTACAAACTTTTCTTCCCCAATCATAAGCTTTATCTTTGTGTATGATCATAGAAAGTGCATCAACAGGTTCTCCGTTTAATAAAATATCTAGTTTTATTAAATCTCCTTTTTGATATCCTAAATGCTCATAATCAAAAGAAGCATAACCGCGTGTTGATGATTTAAGTTTGTCATAAAAATCAAAAATAATTTCAGATAAGGGAAATTCAAATTGAATATCTGCCCTAGTCGGGTCTATATAATTCGTATTCTTATATAATCCTCTTTTATCCATTGCAAGCTTCATTATGTTACCGATATATTCGCTGGGACAAATTATTTGCGCTTTGATATATGGCTCTTCTACATATTCAATTTCACTAACCGAAGGCATAAGTGCAGGATTATCAACAATACTTTTTTTACCGATTTTATCATAAACAAAATATTCAACATTCGGTAGGGTTGAAATTATAGACTGATTGTATTCGCGCATTAGTCTTTCTCTTACAATTTCCATATGTAACATACCTAAAAATCCGCATCTAAAACCAAACCCCAAAGCAGCAGATGTTTCAGGTTGATAGACAAGCGAGGAGTCATTCATCCTGAATTTTTCAAGTGAATCTCTAAGATCTTCAAAATCATCGGAATCAGTTGGATACAATCCACTGAAGACCATAGGTTTAACTTCTTTATAACCAGATAATGGTTTTGGTGAGCCATTTTTCTGAAGTGTAACTGTATCTCCTACCTTGATATCGTGTACTTCTTTAATCCCCGATATCAAATAACCAACATTGCCTGAATGTAAGCTATCAGTTTTTATTCTTTGCATTCCTAATATCCCGACTTCTTCGGCTTCGATTATTTTATCTGTAGCAAATAATTTAAGTTTATCACCAGTATTAATTATTCCATTAAAAATCCTTATAAAAGCTATAGCACCTCTGTATGAATCAAAAACAGAATCAAAAATTAATGCTTGAAGAGGAGCTTCATCATTACCTTTTGGTGCTGGGATTTTTTTAACAACTTCTTCTAGTAATTCATTTATTCCCTTTTTTGCTTTAGCACTTACTAAAAGAATTTCATCTTCATTGCACCCTATCAGATCAACAATTTGTCCTTTAACTTTTTCAATCTCTGAACTTGGAAGATCTATCTTATTAATAACAGGAATAATTTCCAGTCCCCCATCTATAGCCATATATAAATTACTTATAGTTTGTGCCTCTACTCCCTGTGAAGCATCTACAACAAGAATAGCTCCTTCACACGCTGCAAGTGAGCGGGATACTTCATAACTGAAATCAACATGTCCGGGTGTGTCAATAAGATTAAGTATATAATTATTACCATTTACTGATTTATACTTCATCTGAATGGCGTGAGATTTTATTGTTATTCCTCTTTCACGCTCCAGATCAAGATCATCTAGTACCTGTGATTTTGCCTCACGCTGGGTTACGGTTCCGGTATTCTCCAAAAGGCAATCAGCAATTGTGGATTTACCATGATCTATATGTGCAATTATGCAAAAATTTCTAATGTTTGACATTTAATTAATTTCTTAAGAATTGATTGTTAATATACAGAGAGTGTAAGAATAATTGAAGCAATTTAGATTTAGTTGTAAATAAATATTGAAATGATATATTTAAAAACTTATGTTGTTAACATAATGCAAATCTACTATAAAAAATTATTCCTTTATAGGAAATAAAGATGATAACATTCATTGCTCTTTTTCGTGGAATAAATGTTGGTGGAAATAATATTCTACCGATGAAAGATCTAGTTTCTATTCTTGAAAATTTGGGCTGCCAAAAAGTTAAAACTTATATCCAAAGCGGTAATGTTATATTTCAGATAGAAGAAAACAAAGCAAAAAATATTGATAGTAAAATCAATTCTGAGATTTTAAAATTACAAGGATTTGATACAAAAGTATTATTGCTGGAAACTTCAAAATTCTTAAATATAATAAGAAATAATCCTTTCAAAACAGCAGAGGGAAATAGAGCACATATCTTTTTTTTATATTCAATACCAGTAAATCCTGATTTAGAAAAACTTAATAATTTAAAAAGCACCTCTGAAAATTTTGTGCTCAATGGAATAGCTTTTTATTTGCATGCACCTGAAGGTATTGGTCGCTCAAAACTGGCAGCAAATGTAGAAAGATGTTTGGGTATTTCTGTAACAGCCAGAAATTTAAATACAATAAATAAACTAATTTCTATGTTAAAGCAGTGAGCAATTACCTTAGTAAATTGGGCAACCATAAATTCATTTCATACTATCAAAAACTATCCCTTCACGCAAAGCACCTGTAGATAATTTTATTTTTTTTATGTTAAATAGATTTATAATAACATCTAAAATTATTAGTCCGGCAGGAATTATGTCTGCTCTTTTTGCCTCAAGTCCATTAATTCCTAATCTTTCAAGTGAAGTTCTTATATTCAATACTTTATCATATATCTTGTTAAATTCTTTTTTAGTAAATGAATATCCGTTAGGATTAGCTAGCGGCTTTTTATATTTATCATAATGTACCATTGCTGCTGCAGCATGAATTGTGCCTGATGCGCCTATAACTAAATTATATTTCTCCTCAAAATTCAAATCTTTTTTTGAAGATAATTTTTCCTCCACATAAATTCTACATTTAAGAATATTCTGTTTAGTAATGTGATAATCTGGAAAATATTTATTCATCAATCTAACAGCACCAATTTTTATGCTAGAAGAAAATAAAATTTTTCCTTTATTACCTAATATTATTTCTGTACTTCCGCCGCCAATATCAATACAAAGTACTTTTTTATCTTTTATTGGAAGTGCCAACATCATTCCTTTGTAAATGAATTCTGCTTCTTCTACACCAGTAATCGGTATTATTTTTATTCCGGTTTCTTTATAAATTTTTATAATGTATTTTTTTTTATTCTTTGCTTCCCTAAGTGCGCTTGTTGCTTTTGCTAAAATTTTTGCATTATATTTTTCAGATATTTCCCTAAAACCTTTTAATATTTTTATAGATTTTTTGATTTCTTTCGGTGATATTTTTTTCTGTTTAGCTCCATACTCAGACCCTAATCTAATAATTTCTTTTTTCTTAAAAAGAGTAATTAAATTATTTTTTTCTTTTTTGATTATTAGTAAATGAAATGAATTACTACCAATGTCTATTGCAGAAATTACTGAATTAGACAATTTCTTTTACCTTTTCGTTTTTAGCTAACAACAATTCGCAATGATCATAAACATCTTTTACCGAAATATCATCAATAATTTCTGATTTACGAATAAAGAGTTTATTCTCGCCAATTGGAGCCCAATTAAATGGATTTGTTGGACCAAAGATTGAGATTTGTGCAGTATTTGTAGTACCGGCAACATGCATAATTCCTGTATCGTTTGAAATAAATAAATCAGATTTTTCAATTAGTGCTGCAACTTCAGTTATTTTTTTATTCATAAATACAGCTAAAGAAATTTTAGAATTATTTTTTATAAAATTAACTACATTTGTGTCAGCAGTACTACAGGTTAAATAAAATTTAGCTTTATAAAATTTATGGAGTTGTTCGATCAGTTCAATAAATTTAAGTAATGACCAACGATTAGGAATTTTACCTGCTCCAACATGCAAACCAATAATTATATTTTTTTTGGTAAAATAATTTGCTTTCAAAAATATATCGGCTGTCATTATGTCTGATTCATCAAAAGATATTTCTGATTTGAAATTTTGTGTGTTAATTCCGAAAGGTCTTACTATATCCAAACTTCTTTCAGAAACATTTGCATCAGGATGCTTCCTCCAATCTAGTTTTACTCTTCTATCAAAGAAAAAATAACTTGTGTTTTTTTTACCATCTAAAGAACTGCAACCTATTCTAATATTACTCTTTGCAATACGGGCAATTAAGTTACTTGTAAATGAAATTGAAACTACAACTGGAACAATAGTAACATCATAGCCAGATCTTAGTAATTTTATAAATTTTACCAAATAGAAAGGGTTATAAATTTTCCTATTGTTATAAATATATGTTTTATCAATAAATTTATTTTTAATAACACCGGGATAGTTAAAAGGACTAACTATTAAAGTAATATTACTATTAGGATATGTTTCTTTAATTGCTCTGAACAGCGAAACACCGGATAACAGATCACCTAATTGGTTATGTTGACGCACTATTAAGAATTTTTTTGGTAAGCTAATATCTTTATTTTTTATCTCTTTTACAGAAAGAAGTTTTTCAAATAACCAGTAAAGAGATTTAGAAAATGCATTATGTCTTTCCATCTGTGTTTTCTTTATCCTGGGTGTGAATTTTAGATTCTAACTCGGTGAACTCTGCTTCTTCAATATTTTTATTGTTGCTGTTTTTAGTAGATTTATTTCTGTAAGAATTTGTTTGTCCCATTTTGCTGAAAGATCTTATAAAAATTTTAATCCCTTGAAATATTATATAAAACACAATTAGAAAGAAAAAAAATCTAAGCATTATCCACCTTTTTTGTCTCAGGTTTGAAATATTCTGTGCGTCCTCTGTCTTCACGAAAAATTTGTTTATAGAGTTCACTAAAATCTTCTTCGCTGTGAACGAAATCTAAGTCAGTAGAATTAACAATTAACAATGGAGTTGAATTATATCTAAAGAAGAAATGATTATAGGCATCGCTTAATTCTTCAATGTAACTCCGTGATAAATTTCTTTCAATTTTCCTGCTTCTCTTTCTAATGTTATATATTAGTCTTTCCAGGCTTGATTGAAGATAAACAACCAAATCCGGTTTTCGAAGATCACGAGAAAGTGAAGGAAAAATATTTTCGTATAATTTTAATTCATCGCTACTCAGATTTAAGTAGGCAAAAATTTTATCTTTTTCAAAAATATAATCGCAGACATTAAATTCTGTAAACAAATTTTCTTGACTTAATTCCTGTTGTTGTTTAAATCTATTTACTAAAAAAAACATTTGGGTTTGGAAGGCAAATCTTTTTCTGTTAGAGTAAAAGTTTTCTAAGAAAGGATTGGCTTCAAATTGTTCTAATATTAGCTGAGCATTAAGTCTATCTCTTAATTTTTTAGCCAATGATGTTTTGCCAACACCAATAACTCCTTCAATTGCTATATATTTTACATCAGAATTCATAAATTCAGTTAATTAAATCAGTTTGATTGATATAATCAATTTTGCTTATTATTTGTTTTTGAGAAACAGTATTACAAATATCTACAATTTTTATGTTTAATGCAGGGTGTATAAATTCAGGCTCAATTTCAACCATTGGTACTAAAACAAAATCCCTTTCAATAATACATTTATGTGGAATTGTTATCATCTCATCGCTATAAATTTCATTATTAAAAAAAAGGATATCGAGATCGATTTGCCTTGGACCCCATTTTATAGTTTTTCTTTTCCCAATTATTTCTTCTATTTTTTGTAATTCAGAATGAAGATGTTTTACTTCTTTTTCAGTAGATATTTTTATAACCATATTTAAGAAATCATCCTGATCTAAATATCCAAAAGGTTTTGTTAAATATATTGATGAACAAGATTCAACAACAGTTGAATCAATTTTTTCTATTAATGAGATAGCTTTATTAATATTGGTTAATTTATTCCCTTGATTTGTACCGATCCCAATATAAACAATATTCTTTTTAGACATTTTTAGTTTCTAATTCATCTCTGGTTTTAACAACTTCAACTTCTACGCTGTCAACAACTCCACCAAGCGGAGGATTTTCTTTTCGAACTCTTACACATACTTTTATTATTCTTGGAAAATTTATTAAAAGTTGGTCAGCAATAATAAGTGCTACAGATTCAATTAAGTAATATTTCCTTTCTAATGCTAGTTTATTCATAAATTGATAAACTCTTTGATAATCAATTGTATCATTAAGATTGTCTGATTTAGATGTATATCTAAAGTCAGTATAAATATCAACATCAGCTTCATATTGGCTACCTACACTTTGTTCTTCAGAACGAACTCCATGGTATCCGTAAAAAACTGCTTTTTTAATTCTGATTATGTTTTCCATAAAATCCTGTAGTAGTAATTAAAAACTAAAAAGTCAGGCTGAATTTATTTCAGCATCTTTTTTATATAATAAATATTTAGATTCCGGATCGTGTCCGGAATGGCATACAAAGAAGAATTTCATTTTATTTTCTCAATGCAATTACACCCAAAGCTCTACCGGATATTTTCCCATCCCTTCTGTAGGAATGCAATAAATTTCTTTCTTCAAAACTACATAATTGTGACTTTTCAATATTTTCTATTTTCACACTGTAATTTAACAATATATCATAATTAACAGCAGATACATCCAATAAATATTTGTCACCTTTTGGAATTAAATATTTTTTATCAAACTGTTCTGCAACTTCTTTCCCTACCTCATAATTTTTTTGACTAATTGAGGGACCAATAAATGCAATAAGATTTTCGGAAGAAGTATTATACACAGATTCTAACTTTTTCAATGTAAATGTTAATATTTGTTTCACTGTTCCTCTCCAACCGGAATGAACTGCAGCAATTACTTTATTAACAGGATCGTATAAAAATATTGTCACACAATCAGCAGAACTTGTAGCTAGGCCAATTCCTTTTTTGGTTGTAATTAGAGCATCACTATCATCGTATAAACCGGCTTTTTCTATTATTGTAATATTAGTCCCGTGAATTTGTTTCTGTAAAGCTACATTCTCAGATAGTAAATCCAGAGAGTTGAAAAAAGATTTTCTGTTTTCTAAGACAATATCTTTATCATCACCAACTGAAAGAGACATATTGAAGTAATATGGATTTTCCCTTTGTAAACCTAATTTTGTACTGAAACCGAAAATTATTTCAGGATACTTCTTAAAGATTGAGGATTTTATTATAAGCATATATTACCAAAATATAAAAAACTATTTATTAAACCCAGATTTTCCATTGGAAAATCTGCCCTCTGGGCCGACAATTTGTAAGTAAATAAAGATCATATACTTAGTTATATAAAAATCTCAGAATTCGTTATTTGAGTAATATGTTTTTCT
>PFVA01000222.1:2869-5100 GCA_002790365.1 Ignavibacteriales bacterium CG_4_9_14_3_um_filter_30_11 | reverse complement strand
ACGATTGCCATCCAGTTATTCCGGAACCAAAACCTTGAATCCTGACATAATTAGGTCGATTTTCATCATTAGTATTAGCAGAGTTATGCAGCCGGAATTCATAATATTTTGATGAAAGTGCTTCTACCTTATATAAATGTTCACTTAATACTTCTTTATTATCTTTATAATTTTCATATTCTTCATCAGTTAATCCAAGTAAAAACAAATCATTTATTTGTAATGATGTTACAAATTCTGAACCATCATCCTGTTGTTTGTTAATGGCTGGTAAACCTTGTTTTACTCTTTCAACAGCCTCCCAGAATGTAACTACCTTCTCGTAAAAATCACCGTTCTCATTTTTATAAATCGCCACGTGATGATTATGCATCGGGTTTACATACTGATTCAATTCTTTAAGCATTTCAGCGTTACCAATAGTTTCTCTTATTCTTACTTTTTTGACAGGGATTGGTTCTCCGTTTTTATTTGGGATGAAAATTTTAGGGATTTTATTCCCTGCATCATTATAATCAAAGAATGTTCCCTTAGGCACATCGAATTTTTTCTGTTCAGTGTTAACCCCCATTTCTTTTATTCTGTTAAGTATAATATCTCTTATACCTTTATCCACAATCTTTTTTATCTGAGCACTCGTTAGTTTCTCCAAAGGCTTTGTTATATGAAAATATTCTTTACCATCTTCACCAGTATGTTTTCCATAAACGGATTCTTTATGAAGTTCACCCCTTGCTGCTTCTCCCTGGCTGAAAATTATTTTTCCGTTTTTATCCTTTCTCGGTCTGCCATTATAATCAAATAATGGTTTTTTAATTTTTGTAATTATGCGGTCTGTTTTTTTGTGTGTTATAAGAATGTTCTGGACAGCATTGTTCGCGTCTTCCCAAAACTTTTCCCACGGTTTTGGGATTTCGTATTTCTCAAATATATCTTCACTTTGTAAGCCCCTGGCTTTCAGTGTAGAAATCTTTTGCAAATAACTTTTTTTAGTTAAAGCAACTGTAAGTGCATCAATGGCATGATGGCGATGGTCGTCTCTTGTTTTATACGAATAAAACTTTCCGTCCTTCACTTTACCTTGAAGCAATTTCCCTTTCTTTTTAAGACTTTCAAGATCTTTTTCCTTAGTATTAAAATTCCATTCTAAGATATCTACAAACTGATTATTTTCATCAACTGCTCCATAATATTCGCCATCTTCTAAATTCTCAATGTTTATTGATTTATTAAGAATTGTGTCTAGTCCCCAGTAGTGCCTGAGTAATGCAGTAGCACTTCCTTGTGTAACATCAACATTTGAAAAGATACTTTTCAGATAATTTTTTGATGCTTTAGAAATATATCTGGTATCATTTAGTTGACTGGAAATAAACTCATCAACATCAGGAATTTGCTTGCTAATAAATCTTTTATATTTAGGATAGTTGTTCTTAAAAAGTTTGTATGCTCTATTCTTTACTTCATCCCATTTTTTATCGTTACTCCCATAAAATTGGAATGGAGTTCTATCACCCTTTGCTTTGTTCTCATCTGCAAGGCAAAGAGTTTTGTTTTGCATACTATCGTTTAATGATACGCTGTATGGAATAATATGCTCAACCTGAACATAGCCGTCATCAAATAACTCATGTACACCGATTTTCTCGCCGGTATATGGACAGCTATGATCGCACTCTTCCCATAAAATGACTTTCTGGATATTAGCCCTGGAATGAGGTTTATTATAATCATCCAGTACTTTTTTTGCTTCATCGTTTCGTTTTTCATTTTCCATATTATCGAATTTAATTTTGTCCCTCATCTTCTTAGGCATTTTCAGTTCTCTTGCTAACTCTACTTTTATAGCTTCAGGCTTGCCATACTCTTTAATTATTTCATTTACAACTTTTCTTAATTCATACAAAGCTTGCTGTACAATTGGATTCCTCAGATTTTCCGGTTCAGGCAATTTCTCAGAATCACTTTCAGCTTTTTCTAAAAAACTATGATGATAAAGTTTGCTTAATCTTTCATCTGAAAGCTTATATTGCTTCCTCAAAAAGTTTTTTATTTTATCTGTTTCTTTTCCAGGTTCGGATTTTTGACCTGCAATAGCAATTACTGTGTCTTCTATTGTTTTCTTTTCTTCGTCAAGAATTGTTTTCCAACATTCTGCACCGAATACTTTTTTTAATCCACCCAGAAGAACAGCTTCATTATATAGTTTACCTTCCTTGAAATAAGGTAAA
>PFVA01000222.1:0-2862 GCA_002790365.1 Ignavibacteriales bacterium CG_4_9_14_3_um_filter_30_11 | reverse complement strand
TACTGATTTATCATCGAGTTCCCAATTTGTTTTAGCATATTCAGAAAGCCATTCTTTACTAGTAGCAAATAATTTAATATGCCATACTTTTTCTTTTTCTTCATTACTCATACTGTCCCAGCGTTTTTTCCCAAATATTTTTCTGAAACTACTAATGGTTCTATTCCCGGTTATTTTATAATCATCTTTGTAATTAAAAGTCCCTTTTTCCAGCTTTAGTTTTTTCTTCAGTTCCTTGAAGTCAAATTTCTTTTCCTTGGAATTAATTAACTCTACGACTATCTGTCTTTCATTCTCATCGAGCGGGTTTTCTCCATGTTTGATTGAATTGATAAACTGGTGCATCCTGAACTCTTCAAAAGGAATTGCACTAATAGGACAACGGGGTTTATCTGGTTCGAAAGTGCAATGCCCAATTAAATGTTTTTGGGACCTGAGAGTGCGTTGATAAAAAAGGATTCCATTTTCGTGATCACCAAGCGTTGTTTTCAATTCATCAGTTAGAATTTCCGGATAATATTTTCTCTGACTTTCCCAAGTTATTTCAAATTCATCCAAGTACATATTCCTAGTGGTATATCTGTTCCTTAACCGCGTTTTATGTGGATCTTCATTATTAAGGTAATTGCCAAGTGTCCCAAATTCTTTAATTTTTTCTCGCGTTTGATTAATTCCAATTATTCCTTCTTTTGGTTTTCCATCATAAATTTTTCCTTCATCTTCTTGTTCGCTTGTTTTTAATGATTCCTTGTAGCCTCTTCGTTGAGCAAATTGATAAAAAATTCTCCCGATCTCATTCAAACTAAGTTTCTCACCTTTATAAGCTTTTGCTCTGCATTCATATGGATTGATAGCAAAGAAATCCTTTAACTCTTCATTTAATTTTTCTTTAGTTATTTCTGTTTCTAGATCATAGATGACAGGGAACATCTTATATTTTGACAATAGCTGGGCAAGTTTTCTTTTCCTTCTTTTTCTTCTAAATGTTTGTCTGCGAATCTGTCTTTTCTCTCTACGTGTTGCATTTTTTGAAATTTCATTTCCTTTCTCGTAATTAACACCTGGTGAAAATATATGTGAACCAATACCTTGTATTTTTTTTGTTTCAATGTTTACTAATGCCCACCCAATTGAATTAGTCCCTAAATCAAGACCTAGTATTTTAGTCATTGCAGGTACCTATAAATTTTTTATTATAAAGATTTATTTGTTTTTTAAAAAATAAAAATTATCTTGTTCATATAAGATTTTTCCATCTTTTAAAATCTTATCACAATAAGGCTATATGCCGAAGGTTTTAAACCTATCGCCCCGCTTCGGTGGGGCATTTTTATTTTTGGGACAGAAACCGTTATATCCCGTATCTCACGATTATTTTTTTATAAATCTAAATATTTCCGGGAATAATCAGAATAATTCTTTTTAATATGTGCAATAAATTCCTTCTTCATTTCTTTTAGAACCTGATAAAGAATTTTATTTTTGCCAGGAAGAATTACTGCATTTAATTTTTTGCAAAGATCATTAAATTCAGTTTCTAGCATTCTCCTGTCAGTAAACTCAAGCAGACACAAACCTTTTTCAGTAGCATGTGCAAACATTGGTCCCAGTTTTGTGCCAAACCTTACAATATTTATAACATTTTTATCTTTTAAATTTTTTGGTGAATGGCCAAATATATTTTTAACTCCATCATTAAATCCGCTAAGTGAATCATATCCGATATTAAAGGCTGTATTAGTAACTGAATTTCCTTTTTTAATTTGGTTATATGCTTTATTAATTCTTAACATTCTTTTAAATTTTAACTGAATACACTTGTTTCTAAGAGCTATAAGCTAAATGCTATTTATTTTGCTCCATTATTTTTTTCAAACCATTATCATTAACTTGCAATTGGCCAATACCAATTAATCTTGGAGTTAAAATTGCCCAGTTTTTATCTTTGGAAAAAACTTCTTTAAAAATCGGTAAAGCTTTTTCAAGCTGACCTATATTTGTTAAAGTAATTGCATGCCAGTACTTCATTTCCAAATTATCGGGAAACATTTTTTCTGCAGTAGAATATTCTTTCATTGCAAGCTCCATATAACCGTGTTCAACTGCCAGGTCGCCTGCATTCATATGATCATAAGCACGGTGTACTTTTAAAATTCTTTTTAATTCAATAATTGGATTAGGATCATCTTCAACCCGCAGATCAATTACTCTATCTTTCCAAACTTTACCTGTTGATTTACCTTTAACTATTAATAATGCAGCAGATTGTTTACCTCTAATATCACCGCCCACACTCTGTGCAGCTTCAAGTGCAGCTACCATTCTTTCAGCAAGCGGTCCATTAGTTTCTGTAAATGCTTTTTCCATAGCAGGCCATACTTTATCATTCAGCATAAGATTTGCCTGAACTGCAAAATCTTTACCTACAATTCCGCCTGCTGCAGGAATACATTTTGCTCCAGTATAATTTGCCGGTGGGTTTTTTCCATCTAAAATTGCTAATTGTCTTACATCTCTTCCATCATCATTTGTTGTTAGCATTTGTACAGCTTGTTCAGGTGTTAACCCGTTTTTTAACAAAGCTAACCCTTGTGTTCCAAATGCAGGATTTACAAATGACTGAGTAGCAACGACGCCAACCCCTGCTTCTCCCCAGGTAACAAGACTGCCAACAGAAAACCAATGAGATTGTACTGCAACCCCCATTTCTCCTGTTACTGTATCCCTGGCAACAATTGAAAAGGTGTAAGCCAAAGGTTCACTCTTATTAAAAAAATTCTGAGCTTCAATGGTGGCAGAAAATATACCAAGACATATTAAAACAAACATTAAAATTTTATTTTTCATTTTGAAATCCTTTTT
>PFVA01000047.1 GCA_002790365.1 Ignavibacteriales bacterium CG_4_9_14_3_um_filter_30_11 | reverse complement strand
TCAGAAGGTTTTGACATATGGAAAGCACCTGAAGCAATAAATAAAATGTGATCAGTTTTTACTATTCCGTATTTTGTGTTAACATTTGAACCTTCAACAATAGGCAGAAGGTCTCTTTGAACACCTTCTCTGGAGACATCAGGTCCTTGTCCTTTTCCTCCCCCCGCAACTTTGTCAATTTCGTCAATAACAACAATGCCTGAATTTTCTACTCTCTGAATAGCTTCTCTTTGAACTGCATCCATATCAATTAATTTTTGAGCTTCTTCCTGAGCTAAAAATTTTCTTGCATCAGCAACTGTAGTTTTTTTCTTTTTCTTTTTCTTGGGCATTATGTTGCCCATAATTTCGTTTATGTTTATTCCCATATCATCCATTCCAAATGGACCCAATATTTGCATACCGATATTATTTGCAACAGAAGTAGTATCAAACTCTATCATCTTATCATCAAGTTCACCTTTTTGCAATTTCTTTTTCATCCATTCACGGGTTTTCTGATTCTCAAATTCTTCTTGCTTTGCTTCACTTGCATCTTCTTGAGTTTGTCTTTGACCTTTTTGTACAGTTCTTTTTACAGGAGGGATTAGAATATCTAAAATTCTGTCTTCAGCCAAAGCTTCTGCTTTTGGTTGAATCACTTGCGTTTTTTCAGTTTTTATCATGTTTACAGCAAAATCTGAAAGATCTCTTATTATTGATTCAACATCTCTGCCAACATAACCGACTTCTGTAAATTTTGATGCTTCAACTTTTATAAAGGGAGCATTAGCAAGTTTTGCAAGTCTTCTTGAAATTTCTGTTTTACCAACACCTGTCGGTCCAATTAAAATTATATTATTAGGAGAAATTTCTTCTCTTAGCGGACTTGAAACCTGTTGTCTTCTCCATCTGTTTCTAAGAGCAATTGCAACTGCTCTCTTTGCTTCGTGTTGCCCAATAATAAATTTATTAAGTTCATTTACAATTTGAATAGGTGTTAGTTCTTTACTTGAATTGTTTGCCATTTTATATCCGTTTTATTTCATTAATTCCAAAACATTTATTTTATTGTTTGTATAAATACAAATTTGTGATGCTGTTAATAATGATTCTTTAACTATTTCTTTTGCACCAAGTTTGCTGTATTGTTTTAACATTTTAGCTGCTGCCAGTGCGTACATTCCTCCAGAACCGATTGAAACTATTTGATCATCCGGTTCAATTACATCACCGTTACCTGATATTACTAGAGCCTTATTATCAGCAATTACAGCAAGCATTGCTTCTAATTTTCTTAAATATTTATCCTGCCTCCAGTCTTTAGCAAGTTCAACAGCTGCTCTGTCAACATCACCTCTATATTGTTTAAGTTTATCTTCAAATCTTTCCATAAGAGTAAAAGCATCTGCTGTTGCTCCGGCAAATCCACACAATACTTTTCCGTTAGAAATTGATCTAATCTTAACAGCATTGTGTTTCATAACTGTGTTGCCCAGGGTTACCTGTCCGTCTCCACCCAAAGCGGCTTTTCCATTATGAACGATGCCAATTATTGTTGTTGCATGCATTGTCATTTCCATAAAGACTCTCCAAATTCCTAAATAATAATAATTACTTTATTTATAATTTAAATATTTTTATCAACTTTATATGGTTTAAAAATTTTTAACGGTAAAATTCTGGGTACAAACGACTGGTATTGAATATATAATTCACCATATCTTTCAACAAGTTTTTTCTCTTCGTAAATAGACCCGATATAAAAATAAACCATTGCACAAATAATAGATATTAAATAAAACAAATCCATTGTTGGACGAGCAATTAAAAATATTATAGAGAAAAAATAAATAGGATGTCTTATAAATTTATACGGTCCATTAATATTCAAAGTTGTTTTTTCATCAAGTTCGTCTTCTTCGTATTCATTATTCAGCCATCTTTTTATTTGGGCCAAACCAATTACCTCGGAAACACATAAATAATTAAAACACCAAAAGAAACCAATAAGTCCTAAAAACTGAGGAATTAAAATAATAAAATCGTAAGGACTTTTTAGATCATAAATTGTTACATCCGGGTGAGGAGCAATCTCAAAAATTATTAAAAGAAATAAAACTGAAAGTATGTTATAGAACAATCTGTAAAATGCAATTAAATTACCAAATTTTTCAACTACAAGTTCTTTAACTTTTTTTGAAGATAAAAATGAGTGTGATAAACCGAATAAAATATAAAGAAAGATTATAAGGCTTACATCTAAAATTAGATTCATTATAATTCTTTCCGCAATCTGGCAACCGGAATTTTTAACTGTTCTCTGTATTTTGCAATAGTTCTTCTTGCAACATGAATTCCTTTTTCATTGAGTATTTCAGATATTTTTTCATCACTTAACGGTGTTTTTTTACTTTCCTCTTCAATAAGGTCTTTTAATAATTCTTTGATGTGTTTGTTTGAAATATCATCACCGTAGTCTGTACTTAAACCTTCACTGAAAAAATATTTTAGTTCGTGAATTCCCATAGGGCTTTGCACATACTTGTTATTAACAACACGACTGATTGTAGAAATATCCATTTGAATTTCATCTGCTATGTCTTTGTATATCATTGGTTTAAGAAATTTAGATCCTTTTTCAAAAAATTGATATTGGTTTTCCAAAATTGACTGCATTATTTTCATCAATGTTTCTCTTCTTTGCTGTATGCAGGCAATAAACCATTTTGCTGATTCAAATTTTTCTTTTAAAAATTTATATGTCTCTTTAGCTTGTTTTGATTTTTTCTTTTTTTTATTTCCATCAATCATTTCCAAGTATGTCTTATTTATCGTTACTGATGGAACACTTCTGTCGTTAAGAGTAATAATAAAATTGTCTTCAACTTTTTCAATTAAAAAGTCAGGAGTTATTTGGTTCATTTGTTCTGAATCAATATCGCCTTCCCCTGGTTTTGGGTTAAGACTTTGTATCAATTCAACAGTAGTTTTTAAAGTCTCATCGGTTAGATTCATTTTAGCTTTAATAACATCATAGCGTTTGTTTTTAAAATCTTCAAAATAATCACGCAACATTTCTTCCGCTAAAAAAGAATAATACTGATCGAGAGGTAAATGTCTTAATTGTATAAGCAAACATTCTTGCAGATCTCTTGCCGCAATTCCAATTGGTTCGAAAGTCTGAATAGTTTTCAACAATTCAAGTGCTTCTTTGTCTGTTACATTAATATGCTCAAACATTCTTAATTCATTTACAATATCTTCAAAAGATCTATTCAAATAACCATCATCGCTGAGATTACCAATTATTTCTTCTCCAAGAAGAAAAAGATCTTCATTCAAGTTTAATAATCTTAGTTGATCTACTAAATATTCATTTAATGTTTTTTTTGCGGGTGTTAACGGATGATAATCTTCTTCATCGTTACTTTTATTTGTCCTTGTATCACCTATACTATCATCATTCATAAAATCTTCTATTTCAAATTCATCATCTTTGTTTTCATCAAATTCACTTTCTTCTGTATCACCATCATTTTTTTGTTCTTCTTGAATAATATCTATTTCTTCTTCTAAAATGGGGTTCAATTCCAATTCAGTTTTTATTCTTTGCTCAAGGGCAAGAGTATTTAGCTGAAGTAGTTTTTGATATTGAATCTGCTGTGGAGAAAGTCTCTGTTGTTGTGATAATCTTTGGTTTAATGATAACATTTTATCTGCCTGTTTTTTCTTTTAAAGATGAATACCAATTAACCCCGTAATTTCTTTTTAATGATTCTTCGCAAAATTCATAAACATACTTATTTGCTTCCTCTCCTTTTATTTCGGCGGGATTACATTCAGATATTTTTTCATATCTTAAAACATCACCGCCAAAGTTAGAAATTCTTATAGGAAACAAGTGACACGATATTGGTTTTTTAAAGGATGACTTATTTTCTAAGTAAGCTTTTTCAATACTGCATTTAGCAATATCATTTTCATAATAAACAAAAACACAGTCTTTGTCATTAATGCTTCTTACCATTAATTCGCCCTGTTTTTCTTCATAAAACCCATTTTCTCTAATTTCTTTAATATGTTCTCCAGTTAAATATTTTTCAATATTATCTACATTTTCTTGAATTAGTGAAATTTCATTTTCCAGCAAAGGAGCTCCAAACTCACTTTTTAATGTACAGCAGGCTCCTTTACATTTATTCAGATCACAGGTAAATTTTTGTGTAAAAATTTCTTCCCTAACAAGAACATCATTTATTACTATTTTGCTGCTTTCAAACATTGGAATAATTTTTGATGAAAGATAATGATTTGTTCATAAATTGAAAAGTTTGATAAAATATACAATTAATAAATTTGTTGTCATATTTGCATTTATTAATTAAGTTAAGATTTAATACTTAATAATAGATTGAAAAAATTATGAATTTTTGGGGTAAAGTAATTATCATCACCGGTGCTTCAAGTGGAATTGGTAAAGAACTTGCATTATCATTATCCAAAGAAAAATGTAAACTTGTTTTAATCGCCCGCCGAATTGAATTCATAAATGAATTAAAAGAGGAAATAGAAAAAAATGGATCAGAATTATTTACAATTAAATGTGATGTTACAGATAAAATACAAGTAAAATATTCCGTTGATTCTGTTTTAAACAAATTTAATCAAATAGACGGAGCAATATTAAATTCCGGGGTATCAGTTAAACAATCCTTTGCAAATTTTGATTCTTATGTAGCGGAACAAACATTTGCCGTAAATTATTTTGGAATAGTAAACTATTTAAATGAACTACTCCCGGTTTTTAAAAAACAAAGATCAGGATTTATAGCAGGAGTTTCCAGCCTCGCTGATGCAAGGGGTTTTCCTGTCAGTGGTATTTACTGTTCAAGTAAAGCCGCGGTTACAACTTTATTAGAAAGTTTAAAAGCAGAATACAAACCATTTAATGTAAAAATTATTAATATTCATCCCGGGTTTGTTAAAACACCAATGACAGATAAAAATGATTTCACTATGCCTTTTTTAATGGATGTTAAAAAAGCTTGTAAAATTATAATGAAAGGATTTAGGAAGGATAAAAACATAATTAAATTTCCCTGGCAAATGACATTATTAACCGGTATAATAAAAAGAATACCGGATTCATGGTTCCAATATATTGCAGATAAAAGAGTCAGCATAAAAAAATTATAACAGCAAATATATTTTGGGGTGGATAGATGAAGAAAATAAATACTATAATTTTATTTTTGTTTTTAGCAATTAAATTATTCCCACAAACAGACACTTCAATTACTTTTAACGAGGTGATGTTTTATACAAGCAGCGGGGATAATAGTGAGTTTATAGAATTATATAATATTTCTGCTACGGATACAATAGATTTAAATAATTTTAAACTTAAATATTATACATCAAGTGCCGATATTATTATCTCTTCAGGATATGGGACCCTACTTCCACCTCAAAGTTATGCAGTTATATTTGAAGGAGATTATGACCCGGTAATAGGTATATATAACGGTAAAGTACCATCATCTGCTCTAATTTTAAAAATTAGTGACAATGCTTTTGGTTCATCAGGAATGGCAAATACAACAAGCAGAGATATTACTTTAATGAATGCTGCCGGTGATACTTTAGACACATACGCATATTCTGCTAATAATTCTACAGGTATTTCAGATGAAAAAATTACGGCAAATAAAGATAATTCCAGCTCAAATTGGTCCAACACAACTCAAACTAAAGGAACACCCGGTTTTAGAAATTCTGTTACACCATTAAGTTATGATTTATTAATTTCTTCATTTACTGCTTCTCCATCAATCAATTTAGAAGACAAAGATATAAATTTAACAGTAACAACTAAAAACAGCGGCACCCAATCTGCATCAAACTATACAATTGAAATATTTAACGATACAAACTTTGATTCTGCTGCTGAAATTTCAGAAAGAATATTTACGCAATCATTTACAAATTTAGCAGCAGGTGATTCTACTACTGTTAATACAACAATCTCAAATCCAAGTAAAGGTGCTATTGATTTAATTACAAAAATAATTTATTCTATTGATGAAGACACAACTAATAACTCTAAGATCATATCATTAATAGTTTTTCCGATTCAACATTTATTTAATGATATAGTTATAAATGAAATTATGTATGCACCCTCTACAGGTAAAACCGAATGGGTGGAATTATTTAATAGAACTGACTCATCAGTTAATTTAAATGGTTGGAATTTTTCAGATAATAATAAAACGGTAAACATTACAAGTAGTGATATATTTATTCCGGCAAATTCATTTATAATTTTAAGCAGTGATTCGACAGTGCTGAGTAATTATATTGTGCCCGTACAATTAATTACTTTTTCCAATATGCCTGTACTTAATAATTCAGGAGATGCTGTTGTTTTACATGATTCATTAGGATTATTGATTGATAGTTTGGCATACACTTCAGATTGGGGCGGCACTAATGGAAATTCTTTGGAAAGAAGAGAACCCGATTCTAATTCAATTTTACAATCTAATTGGAGTGCATCTACCAGTTTAAAAGGTGCTACTCCGGGAGAAATAAATTCCTTAACTCAAAAAGATTACAATATAGGTGTTACCGATATAATTTTTAATCCTGATAAACCATTAAAAGGTGACAATGTAAATATTTCTACAGCGGTAAATAATACGGGTAAAAATTCAGTACAATATTCACTTGAATTATATGATATTACAGGTGCAGATATTTGGCCGGGTGGGCTTGTTGAAACAAAATTAAATCTTACTATAAATTCCGGTGAGGCAAAAATTGAATTTTTTAATACTACCATAAATAACATTCAAAATGATAAATTATTTACAGTTAGAGCAGTATTACTTATTGATCAGGACACAACGGATAACTGGAAGGAAAAAATAATTTCTCCCGGTTTCCCCACATCAACAATAGTGATAAACGAAATAATGTTTGCACCTGTTGGCGGCGAACCTGAATGGATAGAAATTTATAACTCTTCAAGTGATTCTATTAATTTATCCGGTTGGTCTGTTACTGATAGATTTGCAACTCCGGTTACAGCAACTATCAGCGATGAAATATTTATTCTACCTAAATCTTATTTAGTAATTACAAGAGATTCAAGCATTACACTTTATCATAAATCAATTCCATCTAAAATAATGGTTTTAAATTTCCCGGGATTAAACAATAATCAAGATGGTGTTTTGTTAAGTGATAATAGAGGATTAACAATTGATTCCGTACTTTATATAAGTACATGGGGAGGAACAAATGGTTTTTCATTGGAAAGAAAAGATATTACAGCAGGAAGTAATCTTGAAGTGAATTGGTCATCATCAACAGATAATGAAATGAGTACACCAGGAAGAATAAACAGCATTGCAAATAGAAATTATGATTTAGAAGCAAATGATATTTCTTTCGAACCAAGATATCCTGTTTTAGGTGATGATGTTATTCCATCTTTAAAAGTAATTAATAAAGGACAGTCAAAGGCAAGTAATTTTTCTGTTAAATTCTTTATAGATACTAATTCTGATAATGTCCCCGATCAATTATTATCTACAGAATCCGGTTTAAATTTAGCCGGTTTCGATTCAATTAATATTAAATCAACTTCTGAAATTACTAACTTGCAGCAAAAAATATTTATTGGAGCAAATATTGTTTTTGCACAGGATGAAGATATGCTTAACAACTATCTTGAAGCTTCTATCGAACCTGGATTTGCCATTAGTTCAATTTTAATAAATGAAGTTATGTATGCACCAGAAACCGGTGAACCTGAATGGATTGAGTTAATAAATAATTCTAATAATCCAATTAATATGAAAAATTGGTCTGTTAGTGATATTTTACCTTCTCCAACTAAAAATTTTATCACCAACTCTGATTTAATAATAAATTCTGATGAATATTTAATCCTTACAAAAGATTCGTCATTCTTCTCTATTTATCCCAATGTCCAATCTAAAGTTAAACTTGTAAATTTTGGTTCACTTGGTAATTCCTCTGATGGTATTATTATTTATGATTTTAGAGATGCTAAAATTGACAGTTTACTTTATTCCTCAACATGGGGTGGTAATAATGGTTTTTCACTTGAAAGAATTTCATTAACAAAAGCCACTAATGACAGCACAAACTGGACAACCTCTTTAAGTGCAAATCATAGCACACCCGGAGTTTCAAATTCAATAATAAATATTGCTGCCGGTACTAAAGGACAATTAATAATTAATGAAATTATGTATGACCACTCCGATGGTAATACTGAATTTGTTGAGTTTTATAATAACTCAAATGATAATATTGATATAGGCGGCTGGAAAATTTTTGACGAAAAAGGAAATAATTTTAAACTTTCCCAAACAAGTTTTATTATTCAATCAGGAAAGTATTTTTTATTGTCAGCAGACTCTTCAATTATTAAAAACTATAGTCTAACTAATCAAGATAAAGTTACTATTTTAAATTTATCATCGTTAGGACTTACTAACACAGGAGAATTAATTCATCTTAAAGATTTTCTTGGCAATACTATAGATTCAGTTTTTTATTCTGACAAATGGAATAACAAAAATTTTACAGATACAAAGAATAAATCTCTTGAAAGAATAAATCCAAGTTTAGATGGAAATGATAAAAGCAATTGGAGCACTTCAGTCAGCCCGCAAAGTGCAACACCCGGAAAACAGAATAGTATTTTTACAGATTTAAAAACCACAGCTTCAAATATTTTAATTTCTCCAAATCCATTCTCACCAGATAATGACGGGTTTGAAGATTTTACAATTATCTCTTACAATTTAACTCAAACAATTGCTCAGATAAAAATAAAAATATTTGACAGCCAGGGAAGATTGGTTAGCACACTAAATAATAACACAGCATCAGGACAAAACGGCTCTGTAATATTTAATGGACTTGATGATGAAGGAAATAGTTTGCGAATTGGTATATATATTATTTATCTTGAAGCATTAAACCAAAATGCCGGTACAGTTGAAGCATTAAAAGCTGCAATGGTTGTAGCCAGAAAATTAAATTAAATAATAGAGGAATAAATGAGCAAAACTATAAATCAATGGTTCGAAGAATACGGCGAAAGCCATCAAAATCTTACAAATAAATTATTTCATTTTGTTTGTGTACCAACAATCTTTTTTAGTTTAATTGGACTTTTATCTTTGGTTTCACTTCCCACTATGTTAGGTATTAATATAAAAACAAACAGTGTTTTTTTTAGTCTGGCTTCTCTAATAATTATTTTAAGTTTTATTTTTTATTTGAGACTATCATTCTCGATAGCTATCGGAATGTTGTTTGTTTCACTTATTTCTCTCTGGCTCAACTATTTAATTTTTAAAATGGACATAATTCCTCTCTGGCTTTTTTCTGTAATTATTTTTGCTTTAGCTTGGGTGGGGCAATTTTACGGTCATAATATTGAAGGCAAAAAACCTTCTTTCTTTAAAGACTTACAATTTCTTTTAATTGGTCCGGCCTGGATACTAAGTTTTATTTATAAAAAAATCGGTATAAAAATTTAATTATATTACACTTTTGACATACTAAAAAGATTGATCTTTGTAGATTATAACTTTCGTGTTAATGACAATTATGTTAATTTATATTTAATTGGTTGCTTCGAATAAATAAAAGTTAAATTACCACCCGTGTAAATTCAATTGATTTAGTTTCAGCTTTATAATAAATTCAACACCGGTTTAAGCCTATTAACAAAAATTAATTTACCTGTCGAGGAATTTTATGATGAAATATTCTTTCGTTGTTTTATTATTAGTGTGTTTTATAACCACAATTTCATTTTCACAAAAAGCTCAAAAAATTGAATATACTCTCTCAATGAGTAAGCCACACACTCATTATTTTGAAGTTGAAATAAATATTTCTAACTACAACAAAGATATTATTGATTTTCTAATGCCTGTATGGGCACCGGGTTCTTATCTTATTAGAGAATTTCCAAAAAATGTTTCCTTTTTTCAAGCAAATGATTTTGAAAAAAATCCATTACTATTTGAAAAGACAAATAAATACAATTGGCGTGTTTATCTAAATAAATCTAAAAATGTTATTATTAGATATAAAGTTTATGCTTTTGAAATGTCTGTTAGAACAAGTTTTTTAGATTCTTCTCATGGATACTTAAATGGTACAAGTATTTTTATGTATGTAAAAGATCTTAAAGATCAGCCATTAACATTAAAAATAATCCCTTATAAAGATTGGAAAAAAGTCAGCACTGGTCTAACTAAAGTAAAGGGCAAACTATGGGAATACTATTCACCTAATTATGATATACTTGCAGATTCACCGATAGAAATTGGAAATCAAAATATTTTTCAGTTTACAGCTGCAGGAATTCCACACAATGTTGTTATGTATGGAGATGGTAATTACAATATAGATTCTCTAAAAATTCAAATGGCTCGAATAGCAGAGGCTGCAACAAATGTAATTGGAGAGAATCCAAACAAAGAATATACTTTTCTTGTACATAATTTAAGCAATAGAGGTGGCGGACTTGAACACTTGAATTCAACCACTCTTCAATTCAGAAGATGGGGTTATGATACAGAAAACAGATCAAGAAGTTTTTTAGGTTTAGTTGCTCATGAATATTTTCATCTTTGGAATGTAAAGAGAATAAGACCTATTCAACTTGGACCATTTGATTATCAGAATGAAAATTATACAGAACTACTTTGGGAAATGGAAGGGGTTACATCATACTACGGAAGTCAAATATTATTAAGAGCAGGATTTTATTCACCAAATCAATATTTAGGCAGAATTGAAAGTTCAATTTCTTCTTTGGAAAATCAACCCGGGAACAAAGTTCAATCAGCAGCTATGTCAAGCTTTGATGCCTGGATAAAATATTACAGAAGTAACGAAAACAGTGACAATACAGAAATTTCATATTACTCAAAAGGTGCTGTTTTGGGTATGCTGCTTGATTTAGAAATAATAAATTCTACGAATGGATTAAAAAGTTATGATGATGTTCTCAGATTACTTTATCGTAAATATTATAAAGAATTGAAAAGAGGATTTACTGAAAAAGAATTTAAAACAACAGTCGAAGTAATTGTGGGCAAAAATATGGATGATTTTTTTAATAAATATGTAAATGGGACAGAGCAAGTTAACTACAATAAATATTTAGGTTATGCCGGGTTACAATTAATAGATCAAAAAAATGACAACAATGAAATAGATTTAGGCTTTTTTTCAAAAACTAAGAATAGTAATTTATTTATTAAAAGAGTAATTGATGGAACTCCAGCTTATAATTCAGGGTTAAATGTTGATGATGAAATAATTGCTGTTAATGATTACAGAATTGATGAGAAAACACTGGATAATATTCTTGAAAATTTTCCAATTGGTTCTGAATTAGATTTTCTTCTTTCCAGAGATGGAAAACTAATGAATATAAAAGTAAAACTTGAAGTTAACCATGTAAAGAAATTTAATATTGTAGATTTAAATAATGTAACTGATAAACAAAAATTAGTCTATAACAAATGGCTTAGAATTAAATAATTAATTTATTGAAGCTTAAATGTTGCGTTTTTTTTAAGTTAATATTTGTCACTCTGAACTTGTATCAGAATCTCAATTTAAATTGTAACATATTTTGAAATAAACCTGCCTGCACAAAGCCGTTTCGGTATAGGCAGGTTCAGAATGACTGTTATAATCAGTTTTTGTAATCATTTGGATTTTTTGTAATTCTAAAAAAGGTAAACATAAAATGAAAAAATTAAAAAGTGTTGTATTATTCTTTGTTGCAATTTTTATTTTATCTGCGTGCAATACAAATTCTAATCAAGTAGTTAACAAAAATAATGACTATAAAACTGCAATCTTTGCCGGCGGTTGTTTCTGGTGTATGGAACACCCTTTCGAAGACCTTAAAGGAGTAAAAGAAGTACTTTCTGGTTATACCGGAGGCAAGGTAGTAAATCCTTCATATCACCAAGTCTCATTAGGAGTAACGGGACACTATGAGTCGATTCAAGTTACTTATGACCCAAAGAAAATTTCTTATGAAAAATTACTTGATGTATTTTGGCATCAAATAAATCCTACCGATAACGGAGGACAGTTTGTTGACAGAGGGCAGCAATACGCAACAGCTATTTTTTATAATTCTGAAGAACAAAAGAAATTAGCTGAAAAATCTAAAATGGATATGGATAAATCAGGAATATTTGGCTCCCCAATTGTTACTAATATTTTACCGACTCAAACTTTTTATGAAGCTGAAGAATATCATCAGGATTATTACAAGAAAAATCCGGAGGGTTATCATCGCTACAGAAACGGATCTGGCAGAGATCAATATCTGAACAAAATCTGGAGTAAAGTAAATAAAGAAAAAACAAACGCAGGATTTAAAATGCCATCAAAAGAAGAATTAAAAAATAAATTAACTCCTCTTCAATATGAGGTTACACAAAATGAAGCAACAGAAGCAGCTTTTAACAACAAATATTGGAATAATCACGAAGAAGGTATTTATGTTGATATAGTTTCAGGTGAACCGTTATTCAGTTCAACTGATAAATTTGAATCTGGCACAGGTTGGCCATCTTTTACAAAACCGATAGAGAAAGATAACATTATTGAAAATTATGATTATAAATTAGCAGTAGAACGAATTGAATTGAAAAGTAAAAATGCTAAATCACATTTAGGTCATGTTTTTGATGATGGTCCTAGACCAACCGGTTTAAGATATTGTGTAAATTCTGCAGCCCTTAGATTCATACCAAAAGAATATCTTAAAAAAGAAGGTTACGAAAAATATTTATCCTTATTTGAAAATAAATAAGACTAACCTCTTTTATTAATCCCAGATTTTCCATTGGAAAATCTGCCATCTGGGCAGACAATTTGTAAGTAAATAAAGATCATATACTTAGTTATATAAAAATCTCGGAATTCGTTATTTGAGTAATATGTTTTTCTTACAAATT
>PFVA01000183.1 GCA_002790365.1 Ignavibacteriales bacterium CG_4_9_14_3_um_filter_30_11 | reverse complement strand
ACCCGCCGCCCCAGAACAAGACTGCCGAACAGAAGCACAAACATTAATGATTTAAAAATTTTTATTTAGTAGAACAAAGCCGAACAAGTTAGCCGAAACAGCCTGCCCCGCCAAAGGCGGGGGAACGACCAACAATAAAATTTAATGATTGCCAAATGCGAAAACGCTGTCGCCTTGAGCCACGGGTTAGGGGCATTTTTTATTGTTAAAATAGTTCTGCTTGTATTGGGACTAAATTCTTATTTGATATTTTTCCTAGAATATTTTCAAACATTTGTATTGTAATTTGTTCACAAAGGTTATTATAGTTTTTTCTAGTTAATTGCTCAAAATAGGTGAAAGGGATATTATTCAAGATTGCGACAAGATCAATTCTCATCAAAATATCTTTTGTAATAACTCTTTTAGAGTCAAAAAATATTAGAGAGTTAAAAAATTCTTGTGTGGTTTCGTGATTCAATGCTAGAAGGATTATAATTGCATCAAGGATATTATCAAAACCAATGAAATAACAAGTATCGTCTAACATAATGGGTTTATTATTTAAAGGTAGTATAAGTGAAAATTTGGTCTGTTTATATAAACCAGAAATCGCAACTTTATATTTATAAAATGAATAATCGCCTATTCCAAAAATCGAGAAGGAAGTTTTATCTTTATAAATTTTTGATTTTCTAGCATCAAAGTATTCTTTGTTACTTTCTAAGTATGTAAATGTTTGGGGATATTTTTCAGCAATATAAGATGTGTCTTCTCCAATTTTTTTCTGGGTTATAATAGTATACTTTCGTGTTGTATCAATTACATCTTTATTAAGGTCAGAACTTTTCAGCAATCCATAAACTAAATCTTCTTCAAGGAAAACTTCTTCATTATTTTGGTTAAGGAAATGATTATTAATTTTTTCTAATTCCATTATTTTGGAGCAATCGTGTTTTACTCCTTGTCGCCAAACCAAAGTTGATTTACCATCATATTTTTTATATCTGTGATAAGTGTTGATACTTGAAACAAATTTACCGTCTACATAACCAAAATAATCTTTTGTTTTACCATTAGTTTCATAGATTGAAGAACGAAGGCATTTATATTCAGGTTCAGAATTTAATTTGCAGTAGAATAAAGAAGCATCGGCGGAAACATTGAATTCTTTTTTTGCATCAATACTAAGTTGGGCAATGTTGCCTATTCTAAATCTATTGTAATTTTGATCATTAATAAGATTTTTGACAACAATGTTCTTAAGCAAAAAAGCAAATTCACCATTAACATTTGAAAAGGCTTTTAACAACATTAAACTAATATATTCCGCAATATCAAAATTGCCTTTCCCAGTTATTGCGTCAAAGCCATTGTGCCCCTTAAAATTTGATTTCTTCGGTAAATTATCAGAATTAAGTATTCCCAATTGAGCATTTGTAACCCAAGGAGGATTTCCTACAATTAGCAGCAAATCATTGCTGTCTAATTTGACTATCTCGTTCAGTTGCAGATCGAAAATATTTTGATGTAAATATTCAATGTGAGGAACAGTTCTGTTTGTCGAGTTTAGAAAATGATCTAAAATGTTAAATTTAGAAATCCAAATATATGGTTTGTAGATTTCTATGCAGTAGAATCTTATAAAAGTAGTTGTTTGTTTTAAAACTGATAGAATGAAATTTCCCTTTCCACAAGTTGGTTCAAGAACAACAGAAGGGATAAATTTATTTTCTAAAATTCTACTTATTACTAGATCAGCTAACGATTCAGATGTTTGAAAATCACCATACTCAATTCGACTGTCATCTTTTACTAAATTTTGATTGGATTTAAGTCTGGTTTTAACCTTCACGAAATCTTCTTCGCAAGGGAAAAAATCCTTTATACCACAAATAGAATATATTTTCTCATTTGCATTATGAAAATTATTCTCTACATATATATTCTTCTCAAAGAAGCTATAAATTTCTGGGCTTATTGATATTTTATTCATCTCCATTAACTTTATCAACTATTCTGATAATTCCTTCTATTTTGTCTTTGAGCATTACAATTCTACCATATTGTAATCGCCATTGCAAGGCATTACTTATGGTAAGATAACCTTGCGCTGGAGTGTTTTTAAGTATTTCTTCCGCTAATTGATTTAATGTTATTTCATCAGCAGGTATGTTTCTATCCATAAGATAACCAATTATGTCATCTGTGTTTGCTTTGTTTTCAATCATCTGCCTTAATGAAAATGTTGTTTGGTAATCTGCCGTTCTTTCTTTTTTAATAAACATGCAACTTACGAAATCAAGTTTTGCAACTTTTTTAACAGGATCATCTTTCTTATCATATACAAAAACCAAAATATTGTATCCAAGACCGTATATTTTTTGTTTTGCATCTTTAAAAGGACACGATGACTGGGGTTGCTTAATCGAAGTTACTTTTATATCAGTGTAAATATCTTCAGAAGGAAAATCAATTCCATTAGCGGAAGAACCTTTTGTGTATATATACTTTTCATCTAAATAATCACCAAACTTATGCTCAATAAAAGTTCCTACTGCCTTACCATCTGTAACACCAAAAAGATCAGCATTATCAAAAGTTGACTCTTGATCGCAAAATAATTTTGCTTCTTCAATAAGTTTTTCTACAGTTAATTTTACTTTCATTTTTTTCTCATTATTTTCTAG
>PFVA01000027.1 GCA_002790365.1 Ignavibacteriales bacterium CG_4_9_14_3_um_filter_30_11 | reverse complement strand
TGTCAGTGAGACCGAAGTCAGTAAATTAGGGATTATAAATCCCATGGGTAAACTGTTTTTACTTGACTTTCTTTTCTATAGACAACGCCGTTGGGCAGTAAACAAAAAGAGTAAATAATGGATAATAATTTTATAGTTTCAATTTGTGCCATAATAATTGCTCTTGCATCATTAGCTGTAACAATTTGGCAAGGAGTAATTATAAGAAAACATAATATACTTTCTGTTAAACCTATTCCTGATATTCTTACAAGTAATTTTGAAGATTGTGCAATAAAACCTTTTGAATCAAAAATACTTTTAGAATTCAAATTGAATTTAGAAGACGAGGGGATAAAGAAAAATACATGACAATATTCGTAATACTTTATCTAAAGTAAGTATCGAATTTGAGTATACGGATATTTACAATACCAAAATGTATTTTTCACTTAGATTTCTTTCTTCTGGTTTTGGCGCGAGTTAATAATTTAGAGCAACTGACCAACCCGTGGCTCAACACGGACAGCGTAATCGCATTCGGTATTTTACAAATTTTAATCTTTAGTTCTCCGCTTCTGCTAACTTATTTAACTTAATTCAATAGTGAAAGGTTTTTTCAAACATAAAATTTAATTAACAATTTTGCATTGTTGTTCTGGGGCACCGCTTATCGGCACAACGCCATTATATGTTTAGAAAATAAACTTGAATTTGTCGTAATATGGACTTATATTTAGTCCAAAATAAAGACATTATAAGGGCACAATAATGAAAAATATCTTAGTCTCAAATGATATAATTCCAGTTGGTCAATTTAAATCTGGTTTAGCAAAATACCTCAAAGAAATCCAGCACAAACGAAATTCATTGATTATCACTCAAAATGGTAAACCTGCTGGAGTATTAATCTCTCCTTCAGAATTTGATGAATTGAGACAAACAAAACTTTTTATAGATTCAATTTCACATGGATTATCTAATTCTGAAAAAGGAGAGGTGTTTACAAGTTCACAACTTAAAAGTGAATTGCGTAAAACTCGAACCGAAAAAGAACGATGAAATTATTATGGACTAAAGAGGCTTTACTTCGATTGCAAGAAATTGAAGAGTTTATATCGAGGGATAACCCCGGTGTCGCAACTGAATTTGTTGAAAAATTAATTTCAGTGGCTGAAACAATTATTCATAATCCGGAAAAAGGCAGAATTGTTCCTGAATTATCTTTTGAAAACATAAGAGAGGTATTACATAAGAATTATAGAATTGTTTACTTGGTTAAGAAATACTCGACAGACATTCTTACAGTATTCGAGTGGCATCAATTATTAAAGAAAGAAGAAATAATTAAGAATAAAAACTGAGAAACGCATATAACATCTTTAATAAGTAAAAAGTCAAGGGAGAAATAAAAAATAATATTCTCCGATTCGATTCAGTGGAATAATGTTCTTTGATAAACTGATCTACTAATAAACTCTTCCTTTGCACAACTACTGATGCCTTAATATCGGTAAGGCTGTACTTCCGCCTTCGCTAAAAGATTCAGCGGACAGGATGGCAAACCAAACCTCTTTATGTACTTGTCCTGATAAGTCGGGATGCGCCGGATAGGCTGGGGCGGCGGGTTATCGGCCACGCCGTAATACTTTTTTTATAATCCTAAATCCACATCACCATTAATATGTTTTGTCTTATCAATTATTTGTCCGGTTTTATTTACAACACTGCTGTGACAAACAACGCAAGAGGAAAGAGGTAGTATTTCAAAACCTAAGTGTCCTCTAGGTGGTAAATCGTGGCAGGAGCCGCATTCTGCTTGAGTCCCGTCAACTTTTGTCCAATCTACAGTTTTATTCAAACCGACAATATTATCTTCTGCATAAATGTATTGGTTTTCAGGTTTAGCATTTACTTTTGTAAATTCAAAATTTCCATGACAGTATGTATTTGAACAAGAACCAATTGAAAAATTATAATTTGCATTAGTTGCAATTGTGCTTATAGCCAAACCTTTAAAATTTATTTCTGCAGGCAGTTCAGAATCTACATGGCCTTCTGCATTATAAGTTTGAGGTACATTGTGACAGTTTTCACATTTTACATTTTCAGCTAAATTATTTCCAAACAAATGATTGATATGTGCACCTACACTTTTACTTGTTGTTAGCGTATCATTATTAATTCCTCTCGGGGGTGAGATTAAATTTGGGTCGTTAAAATTTCCATGACAAGTATTGCAAGCCTGCGGTCCGTCTGTATTAGTATGACATGTTAAACAACTTGAGCCTGTAATACCTCCGGTATAATTGGATGAATGACATTGGATACAAAGATCAAATGACCAATTATTTTCTCTAATTAATTTTCCATGAAAGTTCGGTGAATCAACTGCGGTTATACCATTATTATGAATTTTTAGATCTGTAGATTTTTGTGGTATATTTGTCTGCAGATCACTACAACTGCTAGTTATTATTGTTGTAATTACTATTATTAAAAAATATGTTAAAAATCTTTTCATAAGATCGATAATTTACTTAGCACCATGGCAATATCCACAAAACCCACCTTGTGAAGAAAGTTGTGATGGTGAACCATTATGACAGTTAAAGCAAACAGAACCCTGGTCATTATGCCAGTCGCCTTGAACATCTCTCATAAAATTTGGTTGATGAGTCCTTGGATTTGTTCCTTTAATTCCGTCGCTGTCCAAGTGACATGTAATACAAGTCGGGTCAGCGCCCTGAACATCGTGACAAGCTGCGCAGCTTTCTATGTCTCTTCTGGCTAAAGTTGCGTGTAAACCACCACCTGTTCCAACACCTAAAGTTT
>PFVA01000095.1:11882-24993 GCA_002790365.1 Ignavibacteriales bacterium CG_4_9_14_3_um_filter_30_11 | reverse complement strand
GTAAGGGAAATTGTAAATACTACAAAAAATGCAGGTACTTATGAAGTTACATTTAATGGGAATAATTTATCTTCAGGGGTTTACTATTATAAGATAAATGCTGTTTCTTTAACTAACAATAAAGAATTTACTAATATTAAAAAACTTATTCTATTAAAATAAATAGTTAATATTTAAAGCCGGATTTATTTCCGGCTTTTTTTATTTTATAGAAAGATATTAAAAATTCAATTAGTCTATTTCCTTGTACTTATTATATTTATTTTTTTTATATTAGTATGTTTTTATACACAAATTATTCTACTAATTTATGACATTTGCATTTACAGAAGAAAAAATAGCTATGACAAATAATCAAGATTTAACACAAACATTATTAATTGAAGACGAAGAAATAAGTCGTACAATTACCAGAATGTTTCTTAAAGGTATTTGTGCAGTTGATTTTGCAGAGAATGGAGAAATCGGTTATGAAATGGCGAATCAAAAACAATATGAAATTATTTTTATGGATATTGGTCTTGGCAGGGGAATGAATGGTATGCAAACCGCACAAAAAATTAAACAGTTTGATAACTATAAAAACACACCTATAGTTGCATTAACTGCTTACGCTATGAAAGGGGATAAAGAAGAATTTTTAGCTAACGGATGCACCCACTATATTTCTCGTCCTGTAGATAAACAAAAATTAATTCAATTAGTAAAAGATATACTTAAAGAATTATAGAAAGTTTATTGTTCTTATTAACAAATCAAATAAGTATTACTTAAATTTTAAAATTTGTAATAAAAATTAGGCATTAAAATGTTTAGGAAATTACTACCCAAAGAAACTGTATATTTTGAAAATTTTAGACAAATGGTTCAAAATCTTTCAGAAATGGCGGATTTAACACTTAAACTTTTCTCTTCTGAAGTGATAGACAAAACTATAATATTAGACATAAAACCAATTGAAAAAAGATGTGATGATATAACTAAAAAGACTTTTAACAGACTGAATCAAACCTTTATTACACCTTTTGATAGAGAAGATATTTTTAATCTTATTAAAAAACTTGACGATATTGGCGACATACTTTACGCTGCAGTAATTAGAATTGAATTATTTAACAGAAAACAAAAAATAAAATATGCAGATGAAATTGCAGCTATAATTGTTAAACAATTAGATGCTCTTGAAATTGCTATACAAGACCTAAAAGTTAAACACATTAATGAATGTAAAGCTGTTAAAACTTTGGAGACAGAAGCAGACAGTGTTTATCATCGAGCAATAAGAGAATTATTTATAGAAGAAAAAGATGCAATAGAATTAATTAAGAAAAAAGAAATACTTAGCTTATTAGAAGATGCTTCAGATAAATGTCAGTCAGCAGCAAATGTTATTTTAGCAATTTTTATTAAAAACGCTTAATTATGATATTTGTTATTTCTATCATCCTCCTAGCTCTTATATTTGATTTCTATAATGGAATGAATGATGCTGCAAATTCCATTGCTACTATTGTATCTACAAGAGTATTAACACCATTACAAGCGGTTGCCTGGGCTGCATTCTTTAATTTTGCTGCAGTATTTATCTTTGGGGTAAGCGTTGCTAATACAATTGGCAAAGGAATAGTTGATATTGCAATTGTAGATAATGCAGTTATATCAGGTGGTGTAATTGGAGCAATATTAATGTCAGCAATTGCAACTCACAGTGGAATGCCAATAAGTATTTCACATGCTATAATTGGGGGTTATGCCGGTGCGGGTGTTGCAAAAGCCGGTTTTGCAGGTATAGTTTCCGCAAGTTTCGGAAAGATTGTTCTTTTTATGTTTGTTGCCCCAATATTAGGTCTTATAATTGCATTAATTTTTTCTATTGTTACTACTTGGATTGTAAAAAATAAAAAACCATCTAAAGTTGATAAGTATTTTCGAATGCTTCAATTAGTTTCATCCGCACTTTTCGGTTTAAGTCACGGTTCCAACGATGCACAAAAAACGATTGGTATTATTACAGTAGTACTTTTTACAAACGGATTATTGGGTGAATCATTTTATGTACCTAATTGGGCAATTTTTACAAGCTATACTGTAATTGCTCTTGGTACATTATTAGGTGGATGGAAAGTAATAAGTACATTAGGAATGCGTGTAACAAAATTAACTCCATTCGGAGGGTTTAGTGCTGAAACTTCTGCGGGCTTAACAATTACATTTGCATCATTACTCGGAATACCGGTTAGTACAACACATACAATTACTGGTTCTATTATTGGTGTTGGTACAATGAAAGGATTTTCAGCTGTGAGATGGGGAGTTGCAAGAAATATTTTATGGGCATGGGTATTAACAATACCTATTGCAGGTGTATCTGCTGCTCTTTCCTATTACATAATTTATTATTTAACAAAAGTAATTTAAATATAACTTTAAATAGTAATCTCTGAATCAACTGTTTTAGATAATAATTCTGTCAATTCTTCAATCAATTCTTGTCCTCTGTTTCTTCCATACCATAAATGAAGTTTTTCATATAATTCCGGTTTTTCAATTCCTTGCTTTTTTAAAAGTATTAATTCCTCTTTTGCTTTTTGTGGTCTTGGTCCCCATTTGAATAATTCATTTCCCAATTCATCAAACACAACCATAATAGGAATACTTTTGGAACCATTTGTTAAATATTTATCCATAATTTCAGCATTGGAATCTCTTAAAACAATTTTCAAATTTACATTATCATTTAACTCTGCAAGCTTTGCAATATAAGGTAGGTTTTGTGCTGAGTCACCACACCAGTTTTCCGTTATTACCATCCAGGTTTGGGGTGAATTAAATCTTGTCATCAGTTCTGTCAATTCATTTGATGGTACAAATGTTTTTTCAATTCTATTACTTCGTTGATAGTTGAGTTTTGTATAATTGAATATCTCTAAATCTTCTTTATTTAATTTAGAAGCATCTGTATTGTTAATTAACTCCTCAGTTATATTCATATAATCTGAATACGATAATTCATGTTTTAATTGTTTTTTTAATACTGAATAATTTTCCATTTCTTCACAATTATTTTTTGATAATCTTTATAAGTATGATGCATTATTTTTCAAGTCGATTCAAATAACTATTATTTAATAGGATTTATAACAATTTTATTTTTTTTCTATATAAATATTTATATCTTATAATAAAGAAAGTGTAAATCATTTGATAATGTAACATTATTTTTTTCTAACTAATTTATACCTGCAGTCTAAAAACAACTTTTATATATTATGAATATCTTAATGATATATCCTGAAATGCCAAAGACCATTGGCAAATTTGATGATTTGGTAAAATTATCTGGTAAAAAAGCATCATTTCCTCCAATAGCTTTGTTAACTATTGCTTCAATGCTACCGAATGTTTGGAATATTAAATTAATAGATTTGAATGTAAAAAATGAATTTATATCTGAATTATCCTGGGCAGATTATGTATTTATAAGCGCTATGAATGTGCAATCTATTAGTACTAAATATATAATTAATACTTGCAAAGAACACAATGTAAAAGTTGTTGCTGGTGGACCATTATTTACACACGAATATGAAAAATTTCCAAATGTTGATCATTTTGTTTTAAATGAAGCAGAAATAACTTTGCCAGAATTCTTAAATGATTTAAAGAATAATCAATTAAAAAAGATTTACAGAACAGAAAAATTTGCTGATGTACTTACAACACCACAACCCAATTGGGACCTTTTAAACTTAAATGATTATTTATACTCTTTAATTCAGTTTTCAAGAGGATGCCCGTATCTATGTGAGTTTTGTGATGTAACGACTCTTTATGGGAGAGTTCCAAGGACAAAAACAACTGAACAAATTATAAATGAATTGGATTTGCTTATATCAAAAGGGAAAAATGAAATGATATTTTTTGCCGATGATAATTTAATAGGTAATAAAAATGTTCTTAAAAAAGATTTACTTCCGGCACTGATTAATTGGAGAAAAAATAATTTATATGCACCGGCATTTGCAACACAATTAACAATTACATTAGCTGATGATGAAGAGTTAATGAGAATGTTATATGAAGCAGGATTCAGGCATATAATAATTGGGATCGAAACAATTGATCAAGAAGCACTAGTGAAAATGAGAAAAAAACAAAATACTAAAAGAGATCTTCTTGAGAATGTTCAATTATTACAATCAA
This sequence comes from Ignavibacteriales bacterium CG_4_9_14_3_um_filter_30_11, assembly GCA_002790365.1. Lineage (GTDB taxonomy): Bacteria > Bacteroidota > Ignavibacteria > Ignavibacteriales > Ignavibacteriaceae. The sequence goes on along the minus strand of PFVA01000095.1, from coordinate 20,790 downwards.
AAGGATTTTTAATAATTGGGACATTTATTGTTGGATTAGATACAGATACAGAAAAAGTATTTGATAATTTGATCAAATTCATACAAGAAAGTGGAATAATTTTTGTCGTTGTAAATGTATTAAAAGCTCCCCCAGGCACCGAACTTTATGAAAGAATGAAAAGAGAGAACAGATTATTAACAGAATTTGAATTTGGTGAAAACAAAACAAATATAATCCCAATTATGGATGCCGATACTTTACACAAAGGTTATAAAAAAGTGTTGAGCGAAGTATATAATCCCCAAAATGTTTATGAAAGAATAGTAACCAATTTAGATAATTTAGATCCTTTTAAAATTCAAATGTACATTAGACGCAAAGTATCATATAGGGAATTTCTGACTTTTACTAAAATTATTTTTACGCTTGGAGTAGTTTATAAGGGTCGTAAATACTTTTGGAAATCATTTCTGCATACTATATTTTATAAAAGACAATATCTCGACCTTACTATTTTATTTTGTATGCTTATGTACCAGTATAGTAATCTACTGGACTCATTTTTGGAGAATGAGAAAAAAGGTATATTGATCTATTCTAAAGGTAATTTAGAAACAGCAAAAGCATCTTGATAATTTTTGATTGATAAAAAGCCTATATTCTAACTTAAATTATATATCTTATAATTAATAAAAATTAAAACATAAAAATGTTATTCGATAAATATTTTACACCTTCAGAAGCAGTTAAAACATTGCCGCTTGTTAAGCAGATTGTAAGAGATATTTTAAATTCTGCAAGTGAATTAAGGTTATTAAAGATAAGTGAAAGGAGAAATATTTTAGATAATCCTGTAATTGCTGATCATTTACAAAAGATAAATAATTATGTTGAAGAGCTTACAGAATTAGGCTGTTATTATAAGGATTGGAATTTTGAAATTGGTTTAGTTGATTTTCCAGCTATAATTGATGATGAAGAAGTTATGCTTTGCTGGAAAAGTGATGAAGAAGATATTTTGTTTTATCACAATCACCAAGACGGTTTTGCAGGAAGAAAACCCATACCTGAAAAATATTTTGTTGAAGAAGTTGTAATGTAAAAATGTAGAGCGAATCTCCTGATTCGCTCATATTATTTTTCTAAGTTTGTTTTTTAGAGAATCATGAGATTCACTCTAAAAAAATTATCCATTCTTTTTTTGGAAATCTTTCATAAATTTAGCTAGTTCTTCAACTGCAACCTTAGGACAAGCATTATAAATAGAGGCTCTTAAACCACCGATTGATCTGTGTCCTTTAATGCCGCTAAAACCATTTGAAGTTGCTTCGTTAATAAGTTTCTTTTCTAAATCTTCTGTTGTCAAATTAAATGTTACATTCATTATAGAACGGCTGTCTTTTTGTGCATGACCTTTGAAATACCCATTACTGCTATCAATGCAATTATAAATAATTTCTGCTTTTTCTCTGTTAAGTTTATACATAGCATCAAGACCACCTAATTTCTTAAGCCACTTAGTTACAAGATTTATCATATAGACCCCAAAAACGGGAGGAGTGTTATACATTGAATTATTTTCAGTATGAGTTTTATAATTCAGCATTGTAATTAATGAATCAGAACATCTTTCTAATAAATCATCTCTAATAATTACAAAAGTAACACCTGAAGGTCCCATATTTTTTTGAGCACCGGCATAAATTAAACCATATTTTGAAACATCAATTTTCTTGTGAAGAATATCTGAAGATGCATCACAAACCAAAGGGATATTTCCAACTTCAGGTTCTTTTAGCCATTCTGTTCCATAAATAGTGTTGTTAGAAGTAAAATGAACAAAAGAAGTATCTTTAGATAATTTATATTCATTTGGAATTCTGTCAAATTTCGTCTCTTCTGATGAAGCTGCAATATTTACAGTTCCAAATCTTTTTGCTTCTTTTACAGCTTTTTTTGACCAAGAACCTGTTACAATGTAATCAGCATTATTATTAGGAGGCATAATGTTCATAGGTACCATTGCAAATTGTGTGCTTGCCCCACCTTGCAAAAAAAGTAAGTGATAATTATCAGGAATACTTAATAGTGATTTCAAGTTTTCTTTTGCTTCATCAATAATAGCATCAAATGTTTTTGAGCGGTGACTGATTTCAAGCACAGACATACCAACACCTGGTAAACTAAATAGATTTTCCTGCGCTTCTTTTAAAACTTCTTCCGGTAAAACAGCCGGACCTGCATTAAAATTATAAATTCTATCTTTCATATCTCCACCATTATTTTTTAAATTAAATGAATAACTAACCCGTCTCTCAATTTTGGTTCAAACCATGTTGATTTTGGAGGCATTTGCTCACCTACATCTGAAATATTTATTAAATCATTTACAGATAACGGATGAAGTGAGAATGCAACTGCAGCCTTGCCACTATCCACTAGTTTTTCAAGTTCTATTGTACCGCGAATACCACCTACAAAATCTATTCTTTTATTCGTACGAGGATCGTCAATATTCAAAATAGGATTGAGTAAAAAATTCTGCAGAATGCTTACATCTAACTTTTCACCAACACTATTGCTTAAAGAATTGCTTGCTATAACTGAATCTCTAGCCAAAAGTTTATACCATGTTCCATCTAAATACATACAAAAAGTTTTTGCTTCTTTAGGTTCTTTAATTATTGATTCTTCAACAATGAATTTTTCGTTTATAGAATTAATTAATTCATTTTTATCTAAACCATTCAGATCTGAAACAACTCTATTGTATGAAAAAATTTTAAGTTGCTCTGCAGGGAATAAAACAGCTAAAAAATAATTGTATTCTTCGTCACCTGTATGTTTTGAATTTTTTTCTTTCTTTTCATTTCTTACTCTCCAGGCACTTGCTGCTCTATGGTGTCCATCAGCAATGTATAAACTTTTTACATTTTTAATTTCATTAACAACAATTTTATTTAAATTTTCAGGTAGTAGCCAAATCTTATGAGTAATTCCATCGGCAGAAGTAAAATCATATTCCGGTTGTTGGTTTTTTATTACATTATCCACAACTTCATTTACTTTTTTAACTCCTTTATATGTTAAAAAAACTGGCCCTGTTTGTGCAGCAGTTGTAATTATATGATTAGTTCTGTCGTCTTCTTTTTCCTTGCGTGTGTTTTCGTGTTTTAAAATCACATTGTTTTCATAATCATCAACAGAAAAAGTTGCTGCAATTCCTGTTTGTTTTCTTCCGTCCATAATTAATTGGTAAAGATAAAAATGAGGATTTTCATCTTGAATTAAAGGTGCATTTTTTTTAAGTAAGTCTAAATTATCTTTTGCCTTTAAATAAACTTCAGTTGAATACGCATCAACACTATTTTCTATAGTTGCTTCGGCTCTGCCTATTCTTAGAAAACTTAAATCATTACCTTCAACTAATTGTTTTGCCTCTGCTCTATTTACAACATCGTAAGGTACACTTGCTACTTTTGAGGCAACATCTTTTTGGGGTCTTAAAGCTTTGAAAGATCTAATAACTGCCATTCTTCGTTCTCCATAAATTTCTTAATTAGAAATACTAAAATCCAAATAATCTGAGTAATAATCCACAAAAGAGCATATATTAGTAAAATTTGATTTTCAATCATCAATTTTCCGTATTTTTATGATATATTTATAGCCCAATTTATAAGTGATTAAATATGAAAATAATTATTCGTCTAATCTTCTTATTTATAATTTCAATAAATTTAAGTTTATTAGTTTTTGCACAGGATAAACAATCTTCTCCTAAATTGGTAGTTGGAATTGTTGTTGATCAAATGAGATACGATTATCTCTATAAATTTAATTCTTTATATGGGGAAAACGGCTTTAAAAAATTGATGAAAAAAGGAAGCAATTTTACTTTTGCTCATTTTAATTATGTGCCAACTTATACAGGTCCTGGTCATGCATCCATCTATACAGGAACTTCACCATATTTTAATGGAATAATTTCAAACTATTGGTATGATAAGAAATTAAAGAAAGTAATTTATTGTACTTATGATGATATGTACAAAACAATTGGTGCTGATGATAATGAAGGGAAAATGTCGCCAAAGCAACTACTCTCAACTACTATTACGGATCAGCTTAAAATGGCTACAAATAAAAAAGGAAAAGTAATTAGTATTTCTATAAAAGACAGAGCGGCAATTTTACCGGGAGGACATTCACCTGATGGGGCATATTGGTATGATTCTGAAAATGGTAATTTTATTACATCTTCTTTTTATATGAATGATCTTCCAAAATGGGTTAAAGAATTTAATAATAAAAAACTAACTGATACCTATATATCATTAGAATGGAATCTAACTTATCCGTTGGAAAGATATTGGGTTACACTACCTGATGAAAGACACTTTGAGGAAGATCTATTCTTAGAGAAGAAAACAAGTTTCCCACATTCATTTAAGAATATTCCTTCAAAAGAAAAATATGAAATTTTAAAAAGTACACCCTTTGGAAATGAACTTTTATACAATTTTGCAGTGTCAGCTTTGGTAAATGAAAATCTAGGTAAAGATGCTATAACAGATTTTTTAGCAATCAGCTTTTCATCCACTGATTATATAGGACACTCGTATGGACCAAATTCTGTTGAGGTTGAAGATACTTATGTAAAATTAGATTTGTTGATATCTAAACTTTTAATTGATTTGAATAAAAATGTTGGTGAAGGTAATTATATTTTATTTTTAACTGCTGACCACGGTGTTGCTGAAAATCCTAAGTATTTAAAAGAATATAATATTCCCGGTGATTGGATCAATTTTAAATCTATTAACGATTCTCTAAAAAACTATTCCAAAAAGAATTTTAGTGCAAATGTAATTGAAAAATTTTCAAGTGAACAAATATTTTTAAATTATGAATTAATAAATTCTTTAAAATTAAATTTATCTAATGTTAGAAAAAGTTTTGCCGAATATTTAATTGTAACTTTTCCTTTTATTGCACAAACTACAACCAGAGATAACTTAACGCAGTTTGTTGCCAGCCGAAATTCAGCAAATCTTACATTAAACGGATTTAATCCTTTACGCTCTGGAGATGTTATATTAGAATTACAACCTGGTTATATCCCGGGTTCTTCTTCAAGCGGTCAAGTAACACACGGATCGAGTTATTCATATGACACACATATTCCTTTGTTATTTTTCGGGTGGAACATTCCAGCCCAAACAAATAACTCTCCGGTTTATATTGTAGATATTGCCCCAACAATATCTGATCTATTAAAAATTACAGAGCCAAGCGGAAATACTGGAATTCCTTTAATTAGTACTAAGTAAATAAATTATTTGTATTATTCCCTTATTTTGTTATCATATACATTCTAATTTTTATAATAATTTAAAAAACTAACATGAAAAAACATTTTTCTTTTATTCTAATTTTATTATTTACTTTACCATTGTGGAATGGTTGTAAATTAAACAATAAAGAAATTCCTAACCTATCCGATGTAAAAGCACAAATAGAAGGATACCATAAAAATGGTAAATATGATGCAGATCTTAAAAAAATTTTTACTAAAGCAAATTTAGAATTTGCTAAAATTACTTCCAAAGAAAATTCATTAGTAATTTTTGATATTGATGAAACAACACTTTCTAATTATCAATTTGGTTTAGATTATGACTTTGGTTATAATGAAGAAATTTGGGATGAATGGGTAAATGAAAAAAGAGCAACTGCAATAAAAGAAGTAAAAGATTTTTATAATATGTTAGTCTCAAAAGGATTTAGAATTGCTTTTATTACAGGAAGAAATACAAGTCACTATAACGATACAAAAGAAAATTTAATCAGCGAAGGTTACACAATTTTTGATACCTTGATAACTAGAAAAATGGATGCTTTAAAAACAACTGCTTTAATTTATAAATCTGAAGAACGACAAAAACTTGTGGATAAAGGATATGAAATTGTGGCTACAGTCGGAGATCAATACAGTGATATTCTTGGTGCTAATCATGGAATACAAATTAAAATTCCAAATTATCAGTACATAGTTAAATAAAATTTGTATTTATAAACTGCCTATAATTTCTTTATATTTACGCTTAAATTAATTTTAAGTTAGATTTCTAAAAATGCAGAATAAAGAAATACCAAAAGCCTATAATCCATCTGATGTTGAAGACAAGTGGTATAAGCAATGGCTCAAAGATAAAATTTTCCATTCAAAAGTAGATAAAACCAAAAAACCATATACAATTGTAATACCTCCACCAAATGTTACAGGTATTTTAACAATGGGCCATATACTTAATAACACAATTCAAGATATATTAATACGCGTAAAAAGAATGCAGGGCTTTAATGCTTGCTGGGTTCCGGGAACTGATCACGCATCAATTTCTACCGAAGCCAAAGTGGTAGCATTATTAAAAGAAAAGGGAATTGAAAAAGATGAAATTGGCAGAGAGAAATTTATTGGACATTGCTGGACTTGGACTGAAAAATACGGAGGGTTGATTATTAAACAGCTAAAAAAATTAGGTGTTAGCTGTGACTGGGAACGCGAAAGATTCACAATGGATGATGATTATTACAAAAAAGTAATTGAAGCATTCGTTCAACTTTACAATGATGGAAAAATTTATCGCGGTTTCAGAATGGTAAACTGGTGTCCGGCTTCCAAATCTGCTATATCTGATGAAGAAGTAATTCACAAAACTGTTAATGGAAAACTTTGGTATTTAAATTATCCCGTAAAGGGAAGTGATAAATTTATAACAGTAGCTACAACTCGACCAGAAACTATGCTTGGTGATACCGGAATTGCTGTTAATCCTAATGATAAAAGGTATAAAGATCTAATAGGTAAAAAAATTATACTTCCTTTAGTTGGAAGAGAGATACCAATATTTGCAGATGAATATGTTGATAAAGAATTTGGAACAGGCGCAGTTAAAGTAACCCCAGCCCACGATATAAATGATTATGAAATGGGACAGAGACATAGTCTTGAAGTAATTAATATTTTTAATGATGATGCTTCAACTAATAATAATGTCCCGGAAAAATTCAGAAATTTGGACAGGTTTGATGCAAGAAAAAAAGTTATTTCGTCAATTGCAGAATTAGGATTATTGTTAAAAGCAGAAGATTATCAAAATAAAATCGGATATTCTGAAAGAGGCGGTGTACCAATAGAGCCATACTTGTCTGAACAATGGTTTATAAAAATGTCGTCAGACTCAGGAGAGTCTGCAGGACACTCTGATGATGAACTTGCAGGGCCTGCAATTAAAGCAGTAAGTGAGGGTAAAATAAAATTCCATCCAAATCATTGGATAAAAACTTACGAACACTGGATGACAAACATTAAAGATTGGTGTATATCACGCCAGCTTTGGTGGGGTCACAGAATTCCTGTCTGGTATTGCGTAGGTGATGACCATTGCAAACTTGAATGCAAAAATCCTATTGTGTCAATTGATACACCTAAAAAATGTCCACATTGTGGATCAGCAAATTTAACTCAAGACAACGATGTCCTAGATACTTGGGCATCAAGCTGGTTATGGGCATATGATGTTTTTAAAACTGAAGAAGAACAAAAATATTATTTTCCTACAGATACACTTGTTACCGCGCCTGATATAATTTTCTTTTGGGTTGCAAGAATGATTATTGCAGGGCTTTATTTTAAGAAAAACATACCTTTTAAAGATGTTTATTTTACAAGTGTAATCCGAGATATGCAGGGCAGAAAAATGAGTAAATCACTTGGCAATTCACCCGATCCATTGTATGTAATTGATGAATATGGTGCAGATGCTTTAAGATTTACTGTAATTTATTTAGCTCCTCTTGGGCAGGATGTTCTTTTCAGTTCCGACAAATGTGAATTTGGTAGAAATTTTGCCAACAAGATATGGAATGCCGGCAGATTTTTAATGATGAATGCTGAAAAAATTAAATTAAATAATTCGCTGATAGACAAACACATAGACTTTACTGATAAATGGATTTCATCACGATTGAATGAAACTCTTAAAATTCTGGAAACTTCGTTGGATAAATTTGAGATTAATAATGCTTCAAAAATTATATATTCGTTTGTGTGGAATGACTTTTGCGACTGGTATTTGGAATTAATAAAAACTAGACTTTATTCAGATGACGAAGAAATAAAATCTGCTGTATTAACTCGTACAATAAAAATATTTGAAGACTTACTAAAAATTGTTCATCCTTTTATGCCATTTATTACAGAAGAACTTTGGCATTTTGTAACAAGTAAAAAAAAGAACGAAAGTATTTCCAAATCTGAATTTCCTACTACAAATCCGGCTCTAATATATTTAGATGTAGAAAAAGAAATGGAATTTTTACAAAATATTGTAACTGCAGTAAGAAATATAAGAGGTGAGATGAACATTGCTCCTTCACTTCAACTGGATGTATTTGTTAAAACAGAAAATATTAATAGAGAACAATTAGAGTACATAAAAAAATTAGTCAGGACAAAAAATATTACTGTTGATAGTAAACTAATAAAACCAAAAGCCAGTGCTTCTAAAATTATTAACAATTGTGAAATTTATATTCCACTTGAAGGGATTATTGACCTAGATATTGAAAAAAATAGACTTCTAAAAGAAATTAGTCGCCTGGAAGGTTCTTTAATTGGAATAGAAAAAAAATTAAGCAATGAAAAGTTTGTTAATAATGCCCCACCCGAAGTTGTGGAGAAAGAAAAGCAGAAAAAGGAAGACTGGCAAAATAATATTGTGAAACTGAAAAGATTGTTGGAAGATATTAGTTAACATAGAATAATGTTATTGTGATTCACGACTTTAGAAGTGATGAAGCAATCTCATTAATTATTAAACCCAAAAAATTCATTGGAAATGAATTTTTTGCCGAAGGC
>PFVA01000095.1:8502-11864 GCA_002790365.1 Ignavibacteriales bacterium CG_4_9_14_3_um_filter_30_11 | reverse complement strand
TTATATAACTAAGTATATGATCTTTATTTACTTACAAATTGTCGGCCCAGAGGGCAGATTTTCCAATGGAAAATCTGGGTTAAAAAGATTGCTTCGTTACACTCGCTATGACATAAAAAGGTCTGTATTACTTCTCACCCATAAAAGGATAATTCCAGTTCTTGGGCGGATCAAAAGTTTCTTTTATTGAACGAGCACTCATCCAGCGAAGTAAATTCATAGCACTTCCTGCTTTATCATTTGTGCCGGATGCTCTTCCTCCACCAAAAGGCTGTTGACCGACAACTGCTGCTGTAGGTTTATCATTAATATAAAAATTACCTGCAGCGTGTCTTAGTTTGTTAGACATTTTCACAAGCACTTCTCTGTCCTGAGACCAAACAGCACCTGTTAAAGCATAAGGCGAAGTCTTATCGCATAATTCTAAAGTTTCATCAAACTTTTTATCTTCATAAACATAAATAGTAAGTACAGGTCCAAAAATTTCTTCTACCATAGTTTTAAATTTAGGATTTTTAGTAACAATAGTGGTCGGTTCAATAAAATATCCTTTTGAGTCATCATAATTCCCACCCGTAATAATTTCTGCTTCTGATGATTTTTTAGCATATTTAATATATTCTGTAATATTAACAAAGGCAGGTTTATCAATTACTGCAGTCATAAAATTTGTGAAGTCTTCCGGATCTCCCATTTTAATTTTTGCAACCTCTTCTACATATTTTTTCTTAAAATCTTTCCACAGAGATTTTGGTAAATACATTCTTGAAAGAGCAGAACATTTTTGTCCTTGATATTCAAAAGCTGCCCTTATTGAAGCAGTTACTAATGCATCTACATTTGATGTATTGTGAGCAAAGAGAAAATCTTTTCCTCCTGTTTCACCAACAATTCTTGGGTAGTATTTAGCTTTGTGAATATTATCACCAACAGCTTTCCACATTCCCTGAAAGACAGAAGTTGAACCTGTAAAATGAATTCCTGCCAAATCAGGACTTGAAAGCACAGGGTTACCAACATCTCCGCCTGATCCTGGAATAAAATTAATTACTCCAGCAGGTAAACCTGCTTCCATTAAAAGTTTCATTACAAAGTATGCTGAATAAACTGCTGAAGATGCAGGTTTCCAGAGAACTACATTACCAACTAACGCAGGTGCTGTAGGTAGATTTCCGCCAATTGAAGTGAAGTTAAATGGGTTAACTGCAAAAATAAATCCTTCCAACGCCCTATATTCTGTACGGTTCCACATTCCTTTTGAGGAGTTTGGTTGTTCACACATTAATTTGGTTAAAAAGTGTGTATTGAATCTCCAGAAATCTATTAACTCACAAGCCGCATCAATTTCTGATTGGTATGCTGTTTTAGATTGTGCAAGCATTGTTGCAGCATTTATTGTTGAACGCCAAGAACCGGACAGTAATTCAGCCGCCTTTTGTAATATTGCTGCTCTGTGTTCCCAAGGCATGTTTTCCCATTTCTCTCTTGCTGAAAGTGCAGCTTCTATTGCCATTTCAACTTCTTTTTTACCTGCTTTGTGATATATGCCTAATTTTTTTGAATGATTATGAGGCACTCTCATTTCACCGGTTTTACCGGTTTTAATTTCTTTACCACCTATTATTAATGGTACTTCAATTTCTTTGGATTGTAATTCTGAAATTTTCTTTTTTAATTCTTCTTTTTCTTTACTGCCAGGTGCGTAAGATAAAACCGGCTCATTTACCGGAGTTGGAACTTTGAAATAAGCATTTGACATTTAGTCCTCCGAGCTATCGTTATTATAAAAACTTTATCTGTTTATTAAAAATCTAAAAATTATTTATTGCCATATCGACGAGTTCGGCATTTATCGAATGAGGAGATATCTTTTTCAAAAGATTAGAAAAGATTTCTCTCCCTACACCCTTCGACAAGCTCAGGGTTCGTCGGGATCGAAATGACAATCACAATTAAATAATTAAATTTAGATATCTAAAATCGTACTTTTAGATTCTTTAATCAAATTTGATGGAAGATTTATCTTAAAGTGGAATCGTAAAATTTATTGCTAAATTCTCAACTCCCGGATTTGGTGGACCTAGACTTGCATTAGAAATGTGACTTAAACTGAATCCTAAACGATAATTATTGTTGAATTTTAAAGCCAGTTCTAATTTGGTACGAAATTCTAAAGCATAAAATAATTCTTTGCTATTTCCTTTATTGTAATAACCAGGGGCAAAACTTGGAGTTAAAACTAAAAATTTACCTAAATGTAAATCAGTTGTAATACCGGCAAAAATAAAAAAACCACCGTCAGTATTTACCATTACTCCTGTAATAGGATTTAAAAATAGTATTTTATTTCCAGATCGGTATTCCAGTCTAACCAAGGTAGATTTTTTTATCTTTTTATTAAAATCAAAAGTACCTGCAGATAATGACAAATAATTATTGTCTTGGGCTTTTAAATTAGATGTAAATAAAACTAAAAAAAGAGTAAGTAAGAATTTTGAGATGCAATATTTTTTTAACATTAAAAGAATATTTAATTATTTATGAATTGTTTGACAATAAATATAAAATAATAATATTAAATTGTTATCTATAAATGAATAAATATGAGTAGTAAAATGTCAATTGGAAATAAATCTAAAAACCTAAAAACAAAATTAGATATTGCTAAAAACTGGCTGCCCAGATATACCGGCACTCAGATAGATGAATTTGGAGATTATATTCTTTTAACAAATTTTAATAATTATGTAACGCAGTTTGCAGAAAAATTTAATTGTGATGTAAATGGAATCGGCAAACCCATGCAGACTGCAACAAATTCTCATGGATTATCAATAATTAATTTTGGAATGGGTTCACCTAATGCTGCAACAATAATGGATCTGCTTGTAGCAAGACAACCAAAAGGAGTTTTGTTTTTAGGCAAATGCGGTGGCCTAAAAAAATCTACCGAACTTGGACATTTTATTTTACCAATTGCTGCTATAAGAGGAGAGGGAACAAGCAATGATTACATGCCAAGTGAAGTTCCTGCATTACCTTCTTTCAAACTTCATAAATTTGTTTCCGATAAGATAATTGAAAAAAAACAAGAGTATAGAACAGGTGTTATTTATTCTACCAACCGAAGATTGTGGGAATGGGACAAAGATTTCAAATCATATTTAAAGAAACTTTCTTTAATAGGAATTGATATGGAAACAGCAACAGTGTTTGTTGTTGGTTTGGTAAATGAAATTCCCAGAGGAGCTTTGCTTTTAGTTTCCGATATGCCTTTAGTTCCCGAAGGAATAAAGACAGAAATGTCAGATAAAATAATTACAAATAAATTCTCCGACCTGCATCTTCAAATAGGTATTGAA
>PFVA01000095.1:0-8456 GCA_002790365.1 Ignavibacteriales bacterium CG_4_9_14_3_um_filter_30_11 | reverse complement strand
AAACGAAGTTGAGATGAGAAATCTTTTAAAATAATTCCTCAAAAAAGAATTCAGTAATTATCTTTAAATTGAAAATAAAAAATTATTAAATATTTATGACAGAGCACAAATATTCATTTTTTGGACTTCTTATTTATCGTTTCGGAAATATTCCTGTAACTTTTTTCTTATTTTTATATCTGATATCATTAACCATCAATTTAGGTGCAGGGTGGGTTTATATTGTTCCGCTTATAATTACACTACTCTTAATTTACTTTCTAAACAAACATTATATAACCCTTTATAAGATTTTACCTTCAAAAATATTAGCCAATGATGAAAAAATAATTTGTTCAGGATTTTTCTTTTCTAAAAAAGAGATTACTATATACTTTAAAAACATTAATAAGCTTTCAGGTGGAATATTTAGCGGAAAAATTAGCGGACTTATGAAAGTTGAAGATAGAGATAGTCAATTATCGATAGGATTCTTTCATAAAATAAATGGAGCTAAGGAATTAGAAACATTAATTTTAAGTAAAGTTGACAGATTAATTTATAATGAAGTGTTAAGTAGAATTGGACCCAAAAAGAAAGAAGAAAAAAAATGAAGATTGCAGTTTTATTATCAGGTGGAGTAGACAGTTCTGTAGTACTTAATTTACTTAAAAAAGATGGACACAATATTACTGCATTTTATTTGAAGATCTGGCTTCAGGATGAGTTCTCATTTTTAGGTGACTGTCCTTGGGAAGAAGACATTAAATATGCGCGAGGAGTTTGTGAACAAATAGGTGTGCCTTTAAAAATCATATCACTACAAAACGAGTATTGGGATAATGTTGTTTCTTACACTATTTCTGAAATTAAAGAAGGACGCACACCTAATCCGGATATTTTTTGTAACAGTCTGATTAAGTTTGGTCAGTTTTATGATAAAATTGATAACTCATTTGAAAAAGTTGCGACAGGTCATTATGCAAAGGTTGAATTTGCAGACAATAAATATTTACTAAAGCGTTCTCCAGATCCTGTAAAAGACCAGACTTATTTTTTAGCCTATTTGAATCAGCTACAATTAAGTAGAGCTTATTTTCCTTTAGGTGATTTTAATAAAAATGAAGTCAGGAAATTTGCTGAAGAATTTAATCTTCCAAATAAAAACAGAAAAGACAGCCAGGGCATTTGTTTTTTAGGGCAGGTAAAATTTAATGAATTTATAAAGCAGCATTTGTGTGAAAAAAAGGGAGACATAATCGTTTCTGAAACAGGAGAAAAGATAGGCGAGCATGAGGGTTATTATTATTTTACAATTGGGCAGCGTTCAGGGTTAAAACTTGGCGGCGGTCCTTGGTTTGTTGTTAAAAAAGATCACGAGAAAAATATAGTTTACATTTCAAAAGAAAATGAATCAATAAGAAGCAGAGATATATTCCAGGTAGGAAAATTTAATTGGATAAATGAAGTGGAACCTGAGAAGGAAAATCTTCAAGTAAAAATCAGACACGGGAAAAGATTTTTTAATTGTAAATTAAACTTTTTATCTGATACGACTGCTCAAGTTACATTAGACAAATCCGACCAGGGAATAGCACCGGGACAGTTTGCCGTTTTTTATGATGAAAATGTTTGTCTGGGAGGTAGTGTAATTTTAGTGTAATTTTATTGATTATAGACAAGTTTGTGGCTAAAGCCTTAAATTGTGAACCTATTTTTATCCACGACCTAAAGACTGTTGCAATATTTTAAAAATCAATGGATTGCCGATATCGGTTTGCAGCTACCCCCCAGGCAGGGGCTATCACAACTGAACTTTCTACGAAGAACTGCACTTCGAATATACTACTTTCCTGTCCTACGAAGCACGAAACCCCTGCTTGTGGGTAGGTGCTGTTACCGGCTGGCGTTTTCTTTTTTGTCATACGATTACAGTTGTCTTTTCGTATAAGTCAGGCAAGCAATTTTGTCGCATACGAAATTTTGTCCCGTGATTGTGTCCAGTCCGTGCGTCAAAGTCCACGAGAATATTTCCTTTCTCGATTGCATTTAGAAAACCTTCAAAGTTGAATTTCTGTAACATCATTATTTTGCAATAACGATAGAGTTCTGCGCCCTCTTCTTTTTTCACTTCTGCTTGAACATAAAAACAGTTGAGCAATTTTGTCCCGGCTTTATTGGATAAATCATCAAAGCCCCAATATGGTTGTGGATTGAGTTCTGTAAGTCCGATTTTTTTCTTCACTCTTTTAATCCAAGTGGAATGATGGTCGGCAACTTTTGTGTGGTCAAACGAAATGAGAACTTTTTTATTTACTCTGTCAATTTTTACCATAAAACCTCTGTCACTCGGAGCAAGTCCGTGAATTGTCTGGCGAAAACTCATTTCGTCTTTGGAATGTTTCTTTCCAGCTTCTTGATGTTTCCAACCATATTTCAAAAGCAAAACTTGTGGAACAAATTTTACTGCTCTTGGTGATGGCTCAATGTGAAACAGAGTTGTTAGTGAAGTTGTATTTAGCCGCTGTGATTTTAATTCCCACTCTGCTGCATTCGGAATTGGTAAATTATTTTCGGTGATACCGAGTAAATCTTCAAGCGTATTGCCAAGGCCACCAGTGTTTCCGTGTCTTGCATTTTTAATCCAACCTTTCGCTGCGATTTTTTTGAGTTCTTTTATTAAACTGTCTTTCGTGTATATTTTCATTCTGTATCTTGAAAAAGAGAGAGGGTTTTAAATTTCAAAAGTTCACTTTGCTTTTTGTTGCGTTCAATTCTTGCCTCGGAGTTTTTGCAGTAGTCCGGTGATAATTCAATACCAATAAAATTTCGTTTAAGTCCTAACGCTGTGATAGCAGTCGTTCCGCTACCGGAAAAAGGGTCAAGAATTGTTTGTGCTGTTGTTGAAGAAATAATTCTGTCAATGAGTGCAACCGGAAAAGGCGCGGGATGTTCGTTGTTCATCTCTTGTGTAAACTCCCAAACATCACCAAAAGCGTTAGCTTTCGGTGCAAGTTTGAACTCTGGTTTTGGTATCATATAAATCACTTCGTAGGTAGGTAGAAAATATCCGGGATTAAAATTGATGCCGCCTTTCCTTCTCCAAATTATTATTTGTCTAACCGGCAAATCTCTTATGATGTCTTTGCGGTCTTGAATTATTCCGTTCTGAACTCTCCATTTGTGATTGTAAAAAATTGCTCCGTCATCTTTGAGAAGTCGGAACATTTCTCTTAAGCAGTTGTGTTGCCATTCGGCATATTCATCAGCAGGTATGTTGTCGTTGTAATGACTGTAACCATTTTGCAATGGATTGCCTGCCCACTTTCCGGACTTTGTATTTGCACTCATTCCGTTTCCAGTGGAGTTTTTCAAGTTGTATGGCGGAGATGTCACCACTAAGTCCACACACTTGTCGGGCATTTGCCGCATTGTTTTAAGGCAGTCCCCACAAACAATTTTATTTACAAAGTCGTCTGGAAATTTTTTATGTCTTCCGTTTTTCATTTGCCAAAGTTAAGTTTTTTATCTGGAAGTTGAAATTTGCATTTTCGCCCTACGCTTGTCTGTAACTCAAATATATCGGGAATCTCATAATTATAAATTCCTTAAAAAGTAATCGGTAATTTTTGTAAACAAATGCAATCTTGTATTTCCACCTGAAATACTGTGTGCTCTGTTGGGATAAATAAACATATCTACTTGTTTGTTAATTTCAATACACTTGTTTATAAATTGCAGTGTATTTTGATAATGAACATTATCATCCCCTGAGCCGTGAATGATTAAAAGCTTACCTTTTAATCCGTTAGCCGTATTATTAAGATTTGCGTTTTTATAACCATCAATATTTTCGTTAGTCAAACCCATATATCTTTCAGTCCAAATTGCATCGTACAATTTAAAATCTGAGACTGGTGCTACTGCAACACCTGTTTTAAAATAATCTGCTTCTCTTGTAAGCATAGCAATAGTTAAATAACCTCCTCCGCTCCATCCCCAAAAACCGATTCTGTTTTTATCTACATAGGGTAATGTTGCTAAATATTTTGCTCCTTCTGTCTGATCGCGGACAGACCACTTGCTTAAATCTAAATATGAAAGATTTTTAAATGCCTTACCTCTTCCACCAGTTCCACGGTTATCCGTACAGAAGATTATATAACCTTGCTCAGTCATATATTGATGCCAAAAAGTTCTTTCACCGCCCCATCTGTCAACAACCATTTGTGAACCTGGACCGCCGTAACCGTAAACCAAAACAGGATATTTTTTCTTTGGATTGAAATTATATGGTTTAATAAAATATCCATTCAATTCTGTGCCGTCTGTTGTTCTATATTTTACAAATGAAGGGTAAACCATATTATGATTATCTAATGCTAATATTTTGCCTGAGTTCAAAACTCTTACTTCGGTTCCATCTGAATTATTTAGGATTGTCGTTGTTGGTGTAACTGCATTTGAATAATAATCTACATAAAATTTTTTATCGGGAGAAAAAATTGCAGAATGCCATCCATTATTTTTGGAAATTCTTTTTAGGTCTTTTCCGTTTAAATTCACATAGTAAATATTTTCTTCTATTGGCGAATCTTTTTTTCCGTAAAAAAATAAGACATTCTTTTCTTCAACCACACATGCTAATTCAGATATTTCCCATTCTCCGCTTGTTAACTGCTTAATTAACTTTCCTGAATAATCATAAAGATAAGCGTGTCTGTAGCCGCTTTTTTCAGATGTTAAAATTATCTGATCTTTTGATTTTAGAAATATCAGATCAATAATATCAATCCAAGCTGAATCTTTATCTGTAATTATCACTTTTGATTTTCCGCTTGAAGAATTTGCCATAATTATTTCTAAATAATTTTGGTGTCTGTTTAATCTTAAAAGAGAAAGTGTTGAAGATGAATTTGTCCAGAAAATCCTTGGAATATAAATATCCTCATTCTTGCCAATGTCCATCCAGGTTGTATTTCCTGTCTCAATTTCAGCAACCCCTATTTTAACAATTGCATTTTGTTCACCCACTTTTGGGTATTTCAAATCAAATACTTTATTGTATGGATACATCTCATCAATTAAATTAAATTCTTTTACTCTGGTTTGATCAAACTGCCAATATGCTATTTTCTTGCTATCAGGTGACCAGCGCCATGCATCAGCTAATCCAAATTCTTCCTCATAAACCCAGTCAAATTCTCCATTCAGTATATTGTCCGTTCCATTATTTGTAATAGCTTTTTCTTTACCGGTTGATAAATCAACTACAAAAATATTATGGTCTCTAACAAAACCTACATACTTGCCGTCTGGTGATAGTTTTACATTTCTGAGATGAGGGTTATTATTTGCCAAAGCTGAGATTTGTTTTGTATTTACATTTAGCAAATAAAAAGGAGCCTGGGTTGAGTGACGCCAAATTGATTTTACAGGTCCCTCTATCAACAAAAATATTCCGTCAGCCGTCCAACTGTAACTACTCATTTTTATTCTTTCTGATTTATAAACCAATTCGCTTCCACTAATTAGCATGGATTCATGTCCAGTTTTTATATTGTGCTTATAAATATCTAAAAAGTTTTTATCTGAATTCCTCTTTGTAAAAGTGAATGCTTTGCTATCAGGCCGCCATTGAATATTTCTAATTGGTGTTGTTCTTAATACATTAGAAGCAAAAATATCATTTAAGGTAAGTGGTTGTTTTTGTTGGGGAATAATTGGAGAAACAAATAACAATATTGTTAAAAAAGTAATTATATTTTTAATGTGCACAATGTACTCCTTCTATATTTAATATTCATTTGTCATACCGTGCTTGTCACGGCATCTTTTTAGTAAACAATTATAATGAGATTTCTGTATTTCGCTTCGTTCAAACCGAAATGACAATTGGTTTTATTTCCATAATGTATTTATCTCATCTTTCAAACCAAGATACTCCCACCTTTGCAAAGCAATTGGTACATTTCCGTTTATCATCATATAATCATGGTAATTTTTTAAACTGAACTTATCGCCCAGTTTTATCTTGGCATCACTTATCAATTTCAATATTTGAATTTTTCCTATTTGATATGTTATTGCTTGTCCTGGGGCCAAAGCAAAAAACATAGCTTCTGCGTCTGCAGTGGCTTTATCCATTGGGACAGTTTTTTCTAAATAATTTCCGGCATCATTAATTGAATAATTACCCAATGCCAGATTTATGTCAACATCAACACGAAGTGCTCTTAGACGCATATAGCTGTAAATGATTTCTCTTGTGTGAGGTTTGTTATCAAAGAGCCCTAATTGAAGCATTACCTCTTCAACATAAAATCCTATACCTTCATTAGAATTTGAATCAAAGTAATGCTGTCTTATAAAATTAGGATTTTTACTAGACAAGATTAATTGAAAATAATGTCCCGGCATTCCTTCGTGTATCATCAGTGGCCTCGGATCAATCGCTGCTGATCTCTGAAAGAATCCCATATCCTTAGATGGTTTTGTAATATATCTGTATGCATTTTCATTTGATCTAGATATTGAAGTAAGGTCATCATTTACTCCAAGAAAATTTAATGGTTTTAAATATTCAGGAAATTCTTTTAACAGATAATGCTGTGTCCATACCGGTATAGTTAAAATATTTTTTCCTTCCAGAAATTTTCTTATTTCTAATTCATCTATTTTTTCTTGTGCAATTTGCTCTTCCATTGAGTTAAAAATTTTATCTTCTGGTATATTAGCATTTCTTAATTTTTCATAAGTATCAAATGCAACTGCTCGTTCCCATTCCTGTTTTCCCATTCTTAAAAGCTCTTCAGGTGAATAGGGAACAAGAGCGATGTTTCTTAGGAAATAGTTGTAATTATCTCTGCCAACATTAAAATTTTCTGTCATGGTAGGTAATTTTTTTGTTAACCATTCTGAATAGTTTTCCAAAGCTCTTGAAGCATCAGCAGAAAATTTATTGAGCCTTCCTTTCCAAAGATCAGGATATATTTTCTCCAACTCATCGGCAGTTTTATTTAATTTCTCTCTAATGTTTTTTAACATAAAAACAGCTATTTGTGCAAAAGGTTTTATTGGAGAGGTTAAATTCTTTTTTGCATGTTCAACTGTTTTTGGGATTGCATCAAGCCTTGCCAAATAATTTTTAGCTCTTTGTTCAGTAAAAGGAGATGAGATGAGTAATAAATCGAAAAGGCTGCCAATTGTTTGTGAAACATAAAATTCCGGATGACTTTCAGGTAACTTTAAAACATTTATTTCCCAATTCACTCTCTCAACAGCAGATCGTAATAAAAGATAATCAACACTATCTGAAAGAGTCCAGTTTATTATTGGTATTGCAGTAAGACGATTTTTAAATTCAATATATTTTGCTTTATAAATTTTTAACGATTCAGGAGAATAATTTGGAACCCAAAGCTCAAGTTTTTCAATACGAGGTATATCATCGCCTGTTACAGGTTGTGAAATTGTCCTCCAAGCAAAAAAATCGTGTGCAAAATCTGAAAGTTGTTTGTTGTTCTGTGGGGAAATTAGAACAGAAAACAATAAAACAATAAACATTATTTTTTTCATAGCAGCCCAATTGTTTATTAAATGTCGAAGTGCTATTAACAATTTAATAAAAATCTTATTTAATTAAGAAAGAAATTTTGATTAATATCTTTTAGTTATTGTTCTCTTCTTTCTCTTTGTTCTCTCAGGTAAGTTAGGTATATAATAACCACCGAGTAAACAGAGTTAAGAATCAAATAGATTTAACTTCATCTGTTTTGATTCTTTTTCTTCTTTATAAGTATCTAAATTTGAAAGATAAATTCCCAGTAATCTAACTGGTCTTTTTTCTACATCATTATTAGAAAAAAGCTCTTTTGCAATATTGAATAATTCGTTTTTTGTTTTTACTTCTTCTTTTAAAGTTCTGCTTCTTGTTATTTGTTTGAAATCGTGATATTTAATTTTTATTGAAATGGTCTTACCATAGGAATCTATTTTTTTCATTCTCCTTTCAACAGAAGCAGCAATTTCTTCAAGTTTAAATAACATTTCTCCAATATCCTTAATGTCTTCACTAAAAGTAAGTTCAGCACCAATTGATTTTCTGTTTCTTGTAGTTTTTACAGGGTTATTATCTATACATCTTACAACATTGTAAAAATATTTACCTGACTTGCCAAATCTTTTGATTAAAAAGTCCAATTCTAGTTTTTTAAGATCTTTACCTAGAATAATGCCCAATTCTTCAAACTTCTTTTGTGTAACCTTACCTATTCCGGGTATTTTTTTTATTGGTAATTGATCTATGAATTTTTCAGTGACTTCTGGCTTTATCACATTCAGTCCGTCAGGTTTATTTATGCCTGAAGCAACCTTCGCCAAGAATTTATTAATCGATACACCGGCTGTTGCGGTTAAATTTAATTCGTCTTTAATGTCTTGTTTTATTTTTTTAGCAATTTTCGTCGCAGATTGAA
>PFVA01000260.1 GCA_002790365.1 Ignavibacteriales bacterium CG_4_9_14_3_um_filter_30_11 | reverse complement strand
GAAATTAAAATAATAAATAATATTAATTTTATTTATAGTTCATATAAAAATATTGGGGTCGTAGTTCAGCTGGTTAGAACGCCTGCCTGTCACGCAGGAGGTCGCGAGTTCGAGTCTCGTCGGCCCCGCAAATAAAAGTCCGATTTCGTCAAGATTTCGGGCTTTTTAATGTCCTCTAAGAACGCTTCAAATTTATCAGGTCTAATTTTTTTTCAAGATGATTAATATCCACAAGCTTTTCCCGGACCTCTTTTATCAAATGCACCAAGGATAGAATTTTTCTCAATCATAATTGCAGCAAGCATACCGATTTTTCTTTTATCTAATTTCTCTTCTTCAAAAGAATAACCAAGTAAAGCTAATTCATTTTTTAATTGATTTGAAAAAGTATCTTTCTCGTAAAATATTTTATCGGGGAGCCACTGATGATGAAACCTAGGCGCATCAACAGCTTGTTTAATATCCATATTAAAATCTAAAACATTTATAATAGTCTGTAATACAGAAGTTATTATTTGTGATCCGCCGGGAGATCCTACAATTAGATAAGGTTTATCATTTTTTAGTACAATTGTCGGAGTCATAGAACTTAGCATTCTTTTACCGGGTTGGATAGAATTTGCTTCACTTCCAAGTAAGCCGTAAATATTCGGCTCCCCTGGTTTAGAGCTAAAATCATCCATTTCATTATTAAGTAAAAAACCTGAACCATCAACAACAATCCTTGAACCAAAAGATGAATTTAAAGTTGTTGTTACACTAACTGCATTACCATATTTGTCATAAACTGAAAAGTGTGTTGTCTCAGTTGATTCTTTATAATTTATAAATTTACCATGGGAGATTTCTTCAGAGGGTGTTGCTTTAACTTTTATTTTGCTTGTCTTAGCTTTGTGAAACAAGTCAAAAATAGTTTTAGCATATTTTTTTGAGATCAATTCATTTTTTGGAATAGGATAAAAATCCGGATCACCTAAATATTTTGTTCTGTCTGCATAAGTGTATTTCATTGCTTCAACTAATTTGTGAACATACTCAATTGTATTCCATTCATTTTGATTAAAAGAATAATTTTCAAGAATATTTAACATCTCGATTAAAGCAATTCCCCCCGAACTTGGCGGAGGCATACTTACAATTTTATATCCTCTGTAAGTACCTATAACCGGTTCTCGTTCTACAGGTTTATAATTATCCAAATCAGTTTGAGTTATATATCCACCCATAGAATCAATTTGCTTTATCATAAAATCAGCAATTTTTCCTTTGTAGAAACCATCAATTCCATTTTTTTTTATTAACTCAAAAGTAGAAGCTAAATCAGGTTGGGTAAAATTATCACCCTCTTTGAAGTGATTGCCTTTATTCGTAAAAATTTTATTGGAGGATGGATATTTTTTAAATTCAGAAAAATAATAATTGAATTGTTCAATATTCCATTTATCCAGTATCCAACCTTTTTTTGCTAAGTCTATTGCATGTTGAATTATATTTTCTAATTTCATAGTGCCATATTTTTCTAAAGCATAAAGCATACCTGAAACACTCCCAGGTACACCAACTGATGTTACACCTGTCTGACTTAACTCCGGAATAAAATTTCCTGCACTATCGAGATACATATCTCTAAAAGCTTTTAAAGGTGCTTTTTCTCTGTAATCAATAGTTGTGTTTTTATCATTAGCTAAATGTATTACCATAAATCCACCTCCCCCAATATTTCCGGCCTGTGGATAAGTTACAGCTAAAGCAAAGCCAGTAGCTACTGCTGCGTCAATCGCATTTCCCCCATTTTTTAAGATTTCAACTCCAACTTTTGATGCATTTTCACTTGCTGAAACTACCATTCCATTTTTAGCTTCAACAGGTTTTTCTTTAAATAAAATGCAACTATTAATAAATAAGGTGAGTAAGCAAAAGAGTAATAAAAATATACTTTTTGTTTTCATAATTTATAATTTAATGAAATTTAGAATTGGTACAATTTACATCTATTTCGACCTAAATTAAAGGATTAATTATGATAAACGGAATTGTAAATAAATGAGTATCTTTTTAGCTTAATGTTCTAAATTATTAAAGAAATCAAATTTTCAAATAACTATTTTAAAATTAGAGGGAAAAATGAATAAGATAAATATCTTTCTTTTTACTCTACTGTTAACAGGTATTTTATCAGTAAATACACTTGCTCAAAAGTATGATATTTACACTAAAACTCTGGATAACGGATTAGATGTAATTGTAATTCACAACCCTGCTGTACCTTTAATAACAGTAGAGATTAATGTAAAAAACGGTGCATACACTGAACCACCTGAATACGATGGTCTTTCACATCTTTACGAGCATATGTTTTTTAAAGCCAATAAAACCATTCCTAATCAAAAAAGATATATGGAAAGACTTAACGAATTAGGCGCAAGCTGGAATGGTACTACTAGTAATGAAAGAGTAAACTATTTCTTTACTGTTCCTAAGGATAGTGTTGAACCTGCAATGGAATTTATGTACAACGCTATATCAGGTCCGTTATTTAAACAGGAAGAGCTTGTAAACGAAAGACCTGTTGTTACAGGTGAATATGATAGAAATGAATCTAATCCATTCTTCCATTTAGTAGTAGCAGTTGATAAAAAAGTATGGTGGAAATATTATAGCAGAAAAAATGTGATCGGTGACAGGGATATAATTATGACTGCCACAACTGAAAAAATGCAGACTGTTCAAAATAGATTTTATATTCCTAATAATTCAGCCTTGATATTATCAGGTGATATTACACCTGAACAAGGTTTTGCATTAGCAGAGAAAGTCTTTGCTAAATGGGAAAATGGAAAAGATCCATTTAGCTATTTGGAAATACCAGCACATCCACCAATTCAAAAAACTGAAACTGTTGTTGTAGAAAAACCAATAAACTTTGTAGGTCTATATATTGAATGGCAAGGTCCAAATGTATCTGAAGATCCTGGAGCAACTTATGCTGCTGATGTTCTTTCATATATTATGGGTCAAAAGACTTCTAAGTTTTATAAAAATATTGTAGAGACTGGCTTGGCTTATGGAATACAGTTAGGTTATAATACATTAAATCACGGTGCACCAATAACTGTTTTTGCTCAAACTTCTCCGCAAAATTTTAAAAAGTGTGTTAAAGCAATTTATGATGAATTGAATAAAATGACATCTAAAAATTATTATACTGATGAACAACTTGAAAGTGCAAAAACTATTTTAGCAATCGATGATCAATACGGCAGAGAAAGACCTTCACAGTTTGTTCACACTGTAGGTTATTGGTGGGCAATTGCAGGATTAGATTATTATTTGAATTATATTGATAATCTTAAAAAAGTTACAATAGATGATATAAATGATTATTTGAATGAATATGTTATCGGTAAAAAACATGTGGAAGGTGTTTTGGTCTCTCCACAGGTAAAAGCTAAACTTGGTTTATAAAAAGATTATTAAGGAGAAAAAAATGAAATTGCGAAATTTTAAATTATCAATATTCCTAATTGTTATTGGAATTAGCGGATTAACTTTTGCTTCTGATACGGAATCTTTTACCGTTAACGGATTAAAAGTAATTCTAAAAAAGAACACTTCAACAAATATTATTTCAGCAAATATCTATTTGAAAGGCGGTGCTGCTGTACTAACACCAGAAACAGCTGGTATTGAAAACTTTGCTTTAATAGTTGCACAAGAAGCAACAAAAAATTATCCAAAAGATAAACTTAATTCCATGCTTGAAAAAATGGATTCAAAAATATTTTCAAATTCAAGTATGGATTATTCCTCTTTGCAGTTAACCTGTGTAAATGAAAATTTCGAAGCATCTTGGAAAATTTTTGCTGACATTCTTCTAAATCCTGTATTTGACAGCAGTGATGTAGAAGTGCAAAGAGCGCAAATTATTTCTGCTATAAAACAAAATGTAGATAATGCTGATCCTTATTTAGGGCAACTAAGTATTGATGCTTTTTATACTGAACATCCATATTCAATAAGTGTAAGTGGTACAATTGAAACTGTTACATCATTTACAGGAGGTCAGCTTAAATCTTATTTAGCTAATAGAATGAACACATCAGAAATGCTTCTAGTTGTTGTTGGAAATACCGACAGAGTTGAAGTAGAAAAAATGGTAAAAGCTTCTTTTGGTAAATTATCTGCCGGTGATTTTCATTATATAAGTTATCCTGAAGTAAATCATCAGACACCATCAATTAAAGTAGTAAAAAGAGATTTACCAACTAATTATATACAAGGTAGTTTTTCCGCACCAAGTTTTGGGACTAAAGATTTTTACACGATGAGAATAGCTTCTTCTATACTAAGAGATAGATTGTTTCAAGAGGTAAGGACTAATAGAGGTCTTTCTTATGCTCCGGCTGCAGGTTCTGCCGCTAGATTTTCTAACTTTGGTTTTATTTATGTAACTGCAGTTAATCCTGACACAACGATAAAAGTAATGCGAACAGAAGTAGAAAAAATATCATCTGAAAAAGTGACTGATGATGAACTTAGAAATAAAGTAAATGTAATGATTACCCAATATTATTTGGGAAATGAGACAAATGCTTCACAAGCAAATGTTTTAGCAGCTTATGAATTATCCGGTGTAGGTTTTACTGAAAGTGAAAAGTATAAAGAATATATGCAGCAAGTTACTTTAGATGAAATTCTTAATGTTTGTAAAAAATATATGAATAACTTGCAGTTTGTTCTTTTGGGTAATCCAAAAACTTTGGATATTGATACCTTTATGTTTTAGTCCTAAATATTCTAAGCTGTCACGGAATAGTCCATGGCAGCTTTTTTTCAATACTGCAGATTACTTCACTCCTTTCAGTCGTTCGTAATGACAGCTAAATTACAAGACTTGTCCTCAATATTTATTAATCCTATTTTTTAATATGGTATTAGATTTAATAGTCAAATTTACAAATGACGGATATACAGCAGAAGTTCCAAGTATAACTGGATGTGAATGTTGGGCACACGACGAAGATACTGTAATAAACAAAATTTTAGAGCTATCAGCTTTTTATCTCAATATTGATGTAAAAAAGATTAAAATTGATAAAGCAATGGGGACAAAGCATAAACAAATTTTTAAATTAGTATTTAATAAAAGTAATTAGTGGAAAAGGATAGAACTCCACATAGAAAAAATAAAATCCTTTCTGTAGCTTCCAAAAGGCAAAAATCTCTTAAAGTTATCCTAGAGAATATTCACGATCCGCACAATGTAAGCGCTATTTTCAGAACTTGTGATGCAGTTGGTGTGCGGGAAGTATCTTTAATTTATAACGAAGAAAAATTTCCAAAGATAGGTAAAAAATCTTCTGCTTCTGCATACAAGTGGGTGGAAAAATTAAAATATAAAACAGTAAGAGAGTGCTATGATAATTTTCATAAATCAGGTTATAAAATCTATGCAACTTCTTTAAATGCAAATAAAAATTTTTATGAATTGGATCTTACAAAAAACAGTGCAATTGTATTTGGCAACGAACACAGAGGTTTATCGAATGAAGCAGAAGAACTAGCTGATGAGAAATTTATCATTCCAATGCAAGGGATGGTGCAAAGTTTAAATGTATCTGTTGCGGCAGCAGTCGTATTATTTGAAGCTATGAGACAAAGGATTAAGAAAGGGATGTATAAAGACACAGAATATTCAACTAAAGAATTGGAAGAATTGATAAAATATTGGACTAATAATAAATAAAAATGTGAAGTCATCTAACAAGATAATATCACTAAATATTATTTTTACTTACCGTGCCAAACAACTGTTTTTTGTGGGAAGCCTGTTTGAGGCTGTTCTAATATAAACGCTTCCGTTCCGTCTGTCCATACCGAAGCATATAAAGTACCGGAATCTTTGCTAAATTTGTCGGCAATATTCTTCCAGTCTGTTCCGTTAAAATGATACGCTTGTCCCAAATGACCGACCACAAAAATATTGTTATCATCAGTTCCGGATATACCACTTAAAAAAGGACCTGTTT
This sequence comes from Ignavibacteriales bacterium CG_4_9_14_3_um_filter_30_11, assembly GCA_002790365.1. Lineage (GTDB taxonomy): Bacteria > Bacteroidota > Ignavibacteria > Ignavibacteriales > Ignavibacteriaceae. The sequence goes on along the minus strand of PFVA01000260.1, from coordinate 7,064 downwards.
TAAGAATATTAGACCAAGTAGAGCCATTATATTTATATACACCTTTATGTCCAACAGAATATAAAGAGCCATTCTTACTTGTCCAAAGTGTATTACCGAATTTTATACCGTTTGCTCTATAAAATGTATCAATTACTGATATATTTGAATTGTTTTCTTTAAAAAAATAATGAGTAAAATTCGCAGCATTGTCATCTGTTAAGCCAAGCGCATATATATCTGCGTTATATGAGGATAATGCTGTAAGTTGAAAAAAACTACCAGAAGGAACAATAACCGAAATAGAATCCCTTGTCCATTTTACTCCGTCATAATGGTAAATGGCATCGTGCCCACCGGTCCAAACATTGCTGCTGCTAGTTCCGTAAACTGTGTTTAACCAACCTCCCAAACTTGGTAGATTAACATCTATCTAGGTAGAGCCATTAAAATGTATAATCCTGCTTGTAAATAAAAGATTAGGAGGGGAGGCAGGGTCCTTTCTAAAATGATCACCAACGGCATATATATTATTTGACGAAAATCCATATATAGAACTTAAAGTTATTGTCCCTGAAATATTACCACCTTGAAATGGAGTGTTTAATTTTACATCTGTCCATTTATTACCGTCATAATGCCACATAACACCAAGACTTTGGTCATTATGACCAACAGCATAAACATCCTTTGTTGAACTTCCCCAAATACTTCTCATAAGAACTTGTGCACTTCCAGAAAATGAAAGTGTATCTGAAGTCCAAGTATAATTCCTTGGGTCTTTTGGTGGCTGTGCATCAACCGGAAAGCTGTTACATCCTTGTATAGCAATAAATAAAATAATTACTATGTCTAAAAGAAATCTTGTTTTATTTTTAAATATGTATCTCACTTTCTATCCTATAATTAAAATTAAAATAAAAAAAACTCACCCCTTTTCACCTTGTTTTTAAGGAGTGAGTTATAATTAGTTTTTTTTATTTTAACAGCAGCATCTTCTTTGCTTTATTAAATCCTTTTGCATTTATAGTATATAAATATATACCGCTTGAAAGTTTGTAGTGGGAGGGTAATAAATTAATGTTGGTATTCATAAAGCACCTCCATTTGTTATATGAATAAAAATCAGTCTAAGAAATAATATTTAAAGAAGCAAAATCTTTTGTATTTTAATGTTTAATAAATATAATGTACTTTTTTAAACATATAAATAAGATAGAAAACGAACTAGCTCTCCCCGGTGATAAATCAATCTCTCACCGATCATTGATGATTTCAGCAATGGCGGAAGGGGAGTCGGAAATTAATAATCTTTCAAATGGAGAAGATGTAAAAACAACTTGGAAATGTCTTGAACAATTGGGAGCAGCAATATTTGAGGATAATGGAAAAATTAAAGTAAAAGGGAAAGGATTTAAGAATTTCGATAAGCCAAAAGACGCATTATTCGCCGGCAATTCAGGAACAACTGCAAGACTTTTAAGCGGAATACTTGCGGCACAAAACTTCCAATCTATAATAACCGGTGATGAATCTCTTTCACAAAGACCGATGAAGAGAATAATTGAACCATTGACTCAAATGGGCTCAAATATTGAATCAAATGATTTTAAACTTCCAATAAAAATAAATCCATCAAAAAATATTAAGGCAATAAATTATACTCTTCCGGTTGCTAGTGCTCAAGTAAAAAGTTCAATAATTTTTGCCGGGCTTCATTGCGAAGGAGAAACAAAGATTATTGAAAAAATTCCTTCCCGCAATCACACAGAAAAAATGTTGAATTTAAAAACTGATAAAAATGAAGAAGGTAAAATTATTTTTGTTTCAAAAAAAGATTATCCAAATCCATCAAAATTCTTTGTTCCATCTGATATTTCTACAGCTGCATATTTTATTGTACTTACTTTGCTTACACCAAACTCATACTTGTTATTAAAAAAAGTTTCTTTAAATGATAGCAGATTGGGATTCGTAAATCATCTGAAAAAAATGGGAGCTAAAATCAAATTTGAAAATGTAATTAATAATGCTGCCGAACCTTATTGCGATATATTTGTAGAATCAAGCGAACTTAAAAATATTCAAATTGATAAAAGTGATATACCAAATTTAATTGATGAATTACCAATTCTTACAATAGCCGGATTATTTGCAAAGGGTGAATTTATTTTAGAAAATGCAGAAGAGTTGAGATATAAAGAATCTGATAGGATTAATACTATTGTAACAAATATTAGAAAATTAAATATTGAAGTAGAAGAAAAATCTGACGGTTTTAGTTTTCATGACAATGTAAAAGTTGATACATCTGAATTTGAGAGTTTTGGTGATCACAGAATTGCAATGTCATTTGCCGTTTTATCAATGTTGCTAAAAAATGGGGGGAATGTTAACGGTTTTGAATGTGTAAATATATCTAATCCGGATTTCATAGAACAGGTTAAAGGTATAAGCTGTTAAAATAATTTTTTAAGATAGTCATTGCGAGCGACATTTTGGAGCGAAGCAATCTATTTAGAAAAACTGAAATTTATAAATTGATGGATTGCTTCGTCTTTCGTCTATTAACGAAAACCTCGCAGTGACGATTAGTTTAGTATATTTAACAATAATTATATTACAACATAATTAATTGATGTTCATAATTGTCAATATCTAATTCACTGTAAATATTGTCTAATATTTCTTTTCCATATTTATTTTCAAAATAAATAAAGTTTAATTCTCTCTCCTGTAGATTAGAACTAGGGTATAATGCAGAAGATATTTTGTTTATTTGATTTACAGAGGTCTCGTTTTTTCTCTTAACTGCATTATCAGTCTTATTTTTTAGTTCGTCTAAATATCTTAATATTTTATCTTGAGATTTTGAACTTACATCACTAAGGGTTTTATCAATTTCAAATAACTTATCTTTTAATTTATCAAAAGTAATCTCAAATTCGTCTTTAACTTTCTTAAATATTTCATCAGTATTATCACCTGATAATAAAGATATTATTTTTTCTTCTAATTCGTACTTTTCAATAAAAACATCTTTTATATCTAATTTAAATTTGCCAATTGTTTTATTAATATTATTTTCAATTAATGTAACTGATTTACGAGGATAAAGTATTGGTTCTTCAAGATTGAATAACTTATACATAGGCAGTAATTGAGCAAAATAAGCAATCTCACTTGGTCCTCCCACATAGAAAGCAGTAGGGAAAATATAATCCTGACAAATTGGTCTAAGTAATACATTTGGGCTAAATTTTTCTGGTGAATTCTCTATTAATGAAAGCAATTCATCTTTTGTAAATTTTGTCCTTTTTCCTTTTAATCTAAATCCTGTATCAGTTGGTTCAATTAGATATCTACCTTCATCATCACTATAAAATAGATTAACAGGTTTTACCTTTATCTGTGCGTGGTAAGTCTCTTCAAGGTCAGCGCTGACTTTTATTACTTTTTCTGTATTTGTTCTAAAATCATTTATCTCTTTCTTAAAAATAGGTTTTAATATTTCTTTAGATGAATTTTCTTGTGGATCAAAAACTATAAGACCGTATTTATCGAATAACGAGAATATCAATTTTTTAAATGATTCTTTAAATGAATTATTAGGCCTATAATAATCTTTTAGATTATTTAATAATCCTTCTGTAAACTCAGTTTCTCTTATTGAAGATTTAATTTCATCGAAAAAAATATTTATATCTTCATTAAATTTTAATTTCCCTACACTTATTCTATCATCATCGTTAGAAATATTCTCACCGTATTTAATTGCCTTAAATTCATTTTCTAAATTCAGAATTCCAATTGAATTTACTTCATTAAAATCATGATCATCGCCTTCTAACCAGAAGACAGGGACAAAATTAAAATCATTATATCTTTCAGATAAAACTTTGCATAGCTTTATTGCAGTTAAAGTTTTATAAATAGTATATAATGGTCCGCCAAGTATTCCTAACTGTTGACCGGTAACAACGGTTAAAGTTTTTTTAGATTTTAATTTATCAATATTATTTTGTGTAATTTCAGAGGGCGTAAAATCAGAATATTGTTTAGAAACTATTCCGTGAAGATCAAAATTCCTTTTTGAATAATTATCAATAATTTTTTTAAAATGTGATAAATATTCATCCTTATTTCTGAAATATTTTTTATATAAATGACTTACTTTTTCATAATCATAAATATAATCCAGAAATATTTTTGGATAACCTGGAATTTCTTTATAATTTAAGTGCATTCAAGCTCCATTTGTTTAAAATATATATGTTAAAGTAAAAAATTCCGGATAAGTAGACAACATTGAATAATACAAATATAACTCAAAAAGCTAATATTAAAGATACAATACTTAATTTTGCAATAAAGAATAAAACTATTCTTATATTATTAAAATTACTTATTGCCTTTGGACTAATATGGTATCTAATATACAAATTAGATCATAATGAATTAATTAAATCATTAGAAAATGCTAACTATTATTTAATAGGATTAGCCTTTGGGTTGATGTTTCTTAATATATACTTGCAATACAGAAGATGGGAATTAACAGCAAATAAGTTGCTATCTGAATCAGATAAAAGAAAAATATTCAGATCTTTTATATACGGCATATCAGCCGGAGCATTTACACCTGCACGAGTTGGAGAATATGTTGGAAGAGCATTGGCTTTTAAGGATAAACCGGTTTTAAGATTAATAGGTGCAACATTTTTAGATAAGTTTTTCCTTTTGATAATTGTAATATTTGTCGGCTCTATTGGTAGTGTAATTTATTTAAGTGTTAACTATCACATTTCTAATATTATTATAATCCCTTTATTCATTGTTCTTTTGTTATTCCTTCTTTTTTTTATTATCGTTTTAAAAAATCCTCGCTACTGGTTTGATAACATTGTGTTGAGATTTAGAAATTATAGAAATGTAAATTCAGGAATTGAAAAGATAAATTCCTTAAACTTCAATAAAACAAAATATGCAAATGATATGCTTTTAATCTCAATAATGCATTTTATTACTATCCTTTTACAATTTTCAATTTTAGTAGCTGCATTTTCTTTTAAGTTTAATTTCTTGGGTTATGTATGGGCTGGTTCGTTAGTTTTGTTTGTTAATTCAGTAATTCCTTCAGTCTCATTTGGTGATTTGGGGATTAGGGAAGGTGCTGCTGTTTTTTTTCTACTTCCTTTCGGAATTACTAATGTGGACGCTTTTAATTCTTCTATATTTTTATTTCTGATAAATATATTATTGCCTGCTATAATTGGACTTTTCTTTTTAATTAAGAAAAACAATGCTTGAGAAAATCTTTTTAATACTTTTCTTTCCAATAATTATTTACTACTTCTGTTTTATAGTCAATATTTATAGAGGTCTAAATAAATTAGAGAAATGGCAAGGTGACAGAATTATAGAAGAATATATCTCAATAATTATTCCATTTAGAAATGAATCCGAGAATATATTACAAATTTTAAGTAGTATTGAAAATCAAAACTACCCAAAGGGAAAATATGAAGTAATATTTGTTAATGATTCTTCTAATGACGACTCACTTGAAAAGCTTAAAACTAATATTAAAGATAAAAATATAAATATAATTTCTGTGCCAATTGAATTTGAAAGTAAAGCTCATAAAAAAAGAGCAATTAGATATGGAATTGAAAAATCAAAAGGTGATATTATTGTAACAACAGATGCAGATTGTATACTCAAAAACAATTGGCTTAAAACATTGGTGAACGGTTTTGATAAAAAGACTGCTTTAATATCAGGGCCAGTAGAATTTTTAGAAGAGAATGGATTATTTAATAAATTTCAAAAATTAGAATTTTCAAGTTTGATAATTACAGGAGCAGGACTAATAGGGATTAATAAACCTTTGATCTGCAATGGAGCAAACCTTGCTTACAGAAAAAAGGTATTTGATGAAGTTGGTGGTTTTGACGGACAACTAAGTTTGTCCTCAGGTGATGATGAAATATTAATGCAGAGAATTTGGAAAAAGAAAAAATATAAAATAAAATTTTGCTATAATAAAGAAGCTTTATCTTTTACCAAAGCAAATAAAAATTTAAATGAATTTTATAACCAAAGAAAAAGGTGGGCAAGTAAGGGACTATTCTATGAACTAAAGAGTACTGTTACATCAATAGTACTAATTTTTCTTTTCTATTTATTTTTGTTTTCTTTACTGGTTTTATCATTTTATAATATTAACTTTTATTTACCTTTATTTGCATCAGTATTTTTTCTGAAAATTATTCTAGAATTTGCTGTTATGTACAAAGGCAGCAGCCTACTATTTAATAAAAAAATATTAAAGTATTTTCTTATAACCGAAATTATTCATTTACCTTATATTTTAATATTAGCTATATCCGGTGTATTTGGTAATTTTTCTTGGAAGGATAGAAAACTTACAAGATAATTTTAGTATACAAATCATTTCCTCTCTGTCTATTATAATGTACGCTTCATCCTTTATTTATTGCTTAAAATTAAAAAAATATAGCTTTCCAAATTGGCATAATGATTGTTTAATTCCATATAAAGATGGAGGACATTATGAAAAAATTAGGATTAAGTATTTTTGTTTTAGCATTAGTTAGTTTGTTCTCATTAGAAAGTAATGCTAAAGAAAATATTACAGTTGATAGGGGAATTTATTTCCATTCTGAACTACAATCATACGGGAATTGGCATAAATTAAAAGGCGGGATAAATGTTTGGAGACCTTCAAGTGTAAGTTATGATTGGCAACCTTATAAATATGGTAGATGGTTTTCGACAGATAACGGTTGGTATTGGGATTCTGACGAAGATTTTGGTTATATAACTTTCCATTATGGTCGTTGGTATTATGACGATTATTATGGTTGGGTTTGGGTACCGGGAAATATATGGGCACCTGCCTGGGTAGATTGGAGATATGATAACGATTATATAGGCTGGGCTCCATTACCACCTTATGCTGAATTTTCAATTGGAATTGGAATTAGCTTTACTAATAATTTCCACTATGGATATAATTATTGGAATTTTGTAAGCTATAATAATTTCTGTTCACCTAATGT
>PFVA01000224.1 GCA_002790365.1 Ignavibacteriales bacterium CG_4_9_14_3_um_filter_30_11 | reverse complement strand
AAAATCTGGGTTAATAAAAAGATGTCATCTTTCAGCTTTGCGTAACATCAGTAAATAATTAATATGAAAATTAAATATCCTTCAAGATTCGAGCTTGCAAATATTCCTACACCCCTTCAAACAATAAATTATGATAATAAAAATTTCTTAATAAAACGAGATGATTTAACCGGTTCTCTATTAAGCGGAAACAAAGTTAGAAAATTAGAATTCCTTATAAAAGATGCCAAGAGAAAAAGAGCTGAATATATTTTTACCTGCGGGGGTGAGCAGTCTAATCACGCAAGAGCAACTTTAATTGCAGCAAAAAAATATGGATTCAAAGTAAAATTGTTTTTGTGGGGAAAGGATTCTCTTGACGCAAAAGGAAATTTGTTCTTGGATAATTTTTTTGGTGCCGATATATCTTTTCTGAACAAAGAAAATTATTCTGATGTGAATAATATTATGCAGGAAGAAGCAGAAATATTAAAGAAGAAAGAGAAGAAAGTTTATGTTATTCCTGAAGGCGGTTCTAATACTATTGGCATTTGGGGTTACATAAAATTTATTGATGAGTTAAATAAACAAATTAATCTAAAACAAATTAAAGGTATTTATTCTGCTTCGGGTTCAGGTGGAACTGCGGCCGGAATGTTGGTAGGGGCCTCGCATTTAAAATTACCTGTAAAAATTTATGCTGTAAATGTTTTGTATTCAAAAGAGAAGCTGAGAAAAAAAATTATTAATTCAGCCGAAGGATGCATTTATGAATTTGATTTGTCTTGTAAATTGGATGAAACTAAATTGGAAATTGTTGACGGATATTCAAAAGAAGGCTATAAAAATATTAATAAGTATAAATTGAGACTCATTAAAAAATTTGGACAATCAACCGGGATATTATTAGACCCGGCTTACACAGGAAAAGGATTCGCTGCATATTATGAAAATATTTTGTTAAAAAGAGAAGGGATGAAGGTAATTTTTGTTCACACAGGAGGTATGTTTGGTGCATTTGCAAAGAGCAGAGAATATCTCTCAGTTTAATAATTCTTTGCCTAAGTAAAATTTTAGATTTATTTTGTTGTTGTTGAATTTATATACTATGGAGTTAAACGAAAAATGAAAGATGAAAAAATAAGAGTTTTAATTGCTAAAGCCGGTTTGGACGGTCACGACAGAGGAGCTAAAGTAATTGCCGCTGCTCTTAGAGATGCCGGAATGGAAGTAATTTATACAGGTCTTAGACAAACACCCGAAATGATAGTTGAAGCTGCTTTGCAGGAAGATGTGGATGTAATTGGAGTTAGCATTTTATCCGGTGCGCATTTAACTATACTGCCTAAAATTTTAAAACTTATGAAGGAAAAAGGATTGGATGATGTCCTTTTAACAGGTGGAGGGATTATTCCTGAAGAAGAGATAAACAAATTAAAGGAAATGGGAGTTGGTGAGTTATTTACTCCCGGTGCTGCCACTACAGAAATTGCAAAGTATATTAAAAACTGGAGAAAAGAAAATCCAAGGAAGTAAAACTAATGGCGCGAGACGAAAGACATAATATGCAAAACATAAAAATTTGAATTATGAATTATGAATGTCGATTGATGATTTTCGATTACCGAATGGTGAAATTATAATTCGGTATATGTAATAGTTATACGCTTTAAATGAATTATGATTCTAAAAAATGTCGGTTCAATAAAAAGTGGCTTATCACAATTTGATTTGCTTGGCAATGATGAAGTAGCTTTATCGAAAGCATTCGCCTATTTAATAAGCAATGATTCAGAAATATTCTGCCATTTTTTAAAATTTCTTGGATTACAGTTTAACAATACTCAAAACAATTTTAAGAAAGTAATAGTTTCTACTGAAAATTACCGAAATGAAGGAAGAACTGATATTGAATTGTATGCTGAAAATAAGTTTCACATTATCATTGAATGTAAAGTAAAAAAGAATCGAGTAACTGAACAAAGAAACCAATATTTAAATTGCTTTCAAGAAAATGTTCAAAAAAAATTACTTTGTTTTGTAACTCAAGAAAGGGATTCCAATAAACAAATAGCTGGTGATGTAATTATTAAAAATGTTGACTGGTTGGAAATAATAGAATCATTGGATATACCTTCCTTTCATAATAAAGCATTGTTTAAGGAATTCAAAAAATTTTCAATAAAAAATTATAAGATGAATATGGCAAAGGAAATATTGATACAAGACTTAAAAAATCCTCTGGAAATAAGAAGATTCAGAGAGTTTAACATTTATCGAAGGGATGTTACTTTTGGAAGTCCCCTTTATTTTGCACCATACTTTACAAGACAAAGCAATCAAATAGAGGGAGAAGGAATTTCATTCCTATCAAAGGTTGTTGGAATATTAACTCTAAACCCTTCAGATATCCAAAATTTTGAAAATGATTTAAGAAATTTTAATAATAATTTCGTTCAAAAATGGATTGAAGGAGTTTCTTTAGGAAATAATACTGTTAACGAAACTTATACCTTCTATTTCCTCGATAACCCAATTAAGTTTCCTTCGCCACTAAAAAAAGTTGCCTCTGCAGAATCACAAAACTGGATTGGAAGAATGATTCCTAAAAATCGTTGTGTTAGTTTTTCAGAATTTATAAAACACATTCCAGAAATAGAAAATAATGTTTTGTAAGGTCAGCGTATAACAAGTGGCTCAAGGCGACAGCTTTTTTCGCATTCGGCATTTTTATGATTTTCGGGTTTATAGTTCCCCCGCCTTTGGCGGGGCAGGCTGTTTCGGCAAACTTGTTCGGCTTTGTTCTACTAAATAAAA
>PFVA01000094.1 GCA_002790365.1 Ignavibacteriales bacterium CG_4_9_14_3_um_filter_30_11 | reverse complement strand
AATATTTGTTTTTTAAATTTTGAGTTAATATCCTATTTATATCATTGGTATCAGTAAACCTTAAGAAGTATTGCTTGAGTGAGCCATTATATTCTTTTTTTGTAGACAAAATTAAAGGCGAGAGAAGAGAAAATTTATTTTCTCCGGTAAATTCAATTTCAGGAAGAGCTTCAACTTGATGAATATTAAATTTTGATGTTTTGTAGTTTCCGTGTATCTCTATTTTCTGGTTTTCAAATGTTCCAATAACAACATTCTTAATAAAATCGTCTATTAAAGGAGAAGTTATATGCAGGTAAGCATTGGGACTTAATAGTTCTATCTCCTGGTTGGAAATTTTAATTCGCTCAAATCTTAATGCGAAAGAGAAAAGCTTGTATTTTTTCCCATTGCAGTTAAAACCAATATCATGCAGGAAAGAAGAAAATTCAGGCGAACCAAACCTGAGTAAATTATAAACAGCAGCGGATAGCTGGTAGTTGTAATTTATTGTTACAGAATTGCTTTGCGCAATTAAGGATAATTTTAATCTCAAAGGCCCCTCTTTATAGACTAATTACTCTAAGATAGGAATAATTTTCTAAACAGGAAAGAAAATACTAAATAGTACACGATCTATTTGTACTGACTTATTTTGGTTGACAGGGAAAAGATAGCAATAGATGCCTAAATAAAAAATCAAATAGTAAAAGCATAGGTGAATGAATGATTAGAAGTGCGTAAAGTAAGTTGTTATTTCTTTTAAAAACCTGACGGGTATTTTATTAGAACAGCGCTCTTGCATGCTTATCTGCGTGATACGAGCTACGAACGAGCGGCGAAGATTCAACAATTTTGAAGCCCATTTTTAGCCCCTCATCCCTGTACATTGCAAATTCATCTGGAGTAACAAACCTGTCAACCGGTAAATGGTTTTTTGTTGGTTGCAAGTATTGTCCGATAGTAAGAATATCGCAGCCGTGTTCAACTAAATCGTGCATTATTTTCAAAACTTCTCCGGTCTTTTCACCAATTCCTACCATTATTCCGCTTTTAGTACGAAGGTATTTGTCCTTAAACCATCTGATCAGTTTCAGGCTTCTGTCATATTTTGCTTGTGGACGAACTACATGGTAAAGTCGCGGCACAGTTTCAAGATTATGATTTAATATATCGGGAGGATTCAGCATAATTTTTTCGAATGCAGGAACATATCCGCGAAAATCAGGAATTAAAATTTCAATTGTGCAATCCGGAACTTCTAATCTTGTAAGACGAATAAGTTCTGCAAAAATGGAAGACCCGCCGTCTTCAAGTTCATCCCTGTTCACAGAAGTAATAACTGCGTGTCTTAAATTCAAAGACTTAATTGATTCCATTACACGCCGCGGTTCATCAAGATCAAGTTCTTTCGGCATTCCGACTTTAATATTACAAAAGCCGCAGCTTCTTGTGCATGTGTCGCCAAGAATCATAAATGTGGCGCTTTTGTTATTCCAGCATTCGGCAATATTCGGACAGCGTGCTTCTTCGCAAACCGTATTTAGTTTCTGATTTTTTATAAGGTGTTTTAAGCTGGAATAATTTTCACCTGTAGGTAATTTTACTTTAAGCCAATCCGGTCTTTTCCCTAAAGGGACTTGTATCTTTTCTGATTCTTCTTTAAACGCTTTTTGATGCTGATTTATTTTAAACATAATTATTAAAAATTATTTGGTTCAAAACCTTCCAATGTTTCTTTCAAAAATTTTAGGAATTGTCCGCCCAGCATTCCATCAACTAATCTATGATCGTGAGATAAAGTCAATGCCATAATTGGTCTGATAGAAATTGTATCGTTACCTTCAACTTCAATTACTACAGGTTTTTTAATTACAGTGCCAACGCCTAAAATAGCAACTTCAGGCTGATTTATTATTGGTGTACCGAAGATAGTTCCAAATACACCATAATTAGTGATAGTAAAAGTTCCGTTTGTTATATCGTCAGGAGAAAGTTTTTTATTTCTAGTATTATTAGCTAAATCATTAATTGCTTTGGCAAGACCAAGTATATTTCTTTGTTCAGCTCCTTTTATATTTGGTACTATTAGTCCATTCGGTTCCATTGCAACAGCAATTCCAAGATTTACAAAATTCTTCTGTAAAATTGTTTTTCCATCTATTGTTGAATTAACTAATGGATATTTTTTAAGAGCTTTTACACAAGCATAGGCAATAAAAGCCATGTAGGTCAGTTTAATTCCGTTTTCATTTAGTATTCTATCTTTATTAGAATTAATAAAATTATATATTTTGATTACATCAACTTCTAGCATAGCTGATACATGAACTGATGTATCTTTACTTTCGACCATATGGTGCATAATTCTTTGTCTGATATTATCCATAGGGATTTTAGTAACACCAAAACCGGCTTCAATTTTTGTACCTTTATTTTGAGTCTGGACCACTACTTTTTTACTTAGTTGTGAACCTCCTTTATCAATATACTTTAGTACATCTTTTTTTGTAATTCTTCTATTGAGACCAGAACCTTGAATAGTATATATTTCATCAAGACTAAGACCTTCTTTATTAGCAATACTTAAAACAAGGGGTGATAAAAAAGAATTGCCATTTTTTCTGTTTTGTTTTGTTGATCTATTTTCAATATTACTTGAAGCAGCAATCACATCGTGCATAGTTGCATGTTCTGTTTGAATTTGTTTAGTCTTAACTTCTTTTTGTTCAATTGTATCTTCTTCAGGATTTTCACTAGATGATATTTTTACAACTATAGTTCCTACTTCAACTGTTTCTTGTTCTGCTACCAATATTTCTTTTACAATTCCATCAACAGGTGATGGAACTTCGGTATCTACTTTGTCTGTACTTATTTCAAAAACGGTTTCATCTTTTTTAACTGGGTCACCTACTTTTTTAAACCATTTAAGTATTGTACCTTCCATAATTGATTCACCCATCTTGGGCATACACATTTCATATATATTAGAAGTATTTAATTTAGTATTTTCTTCAACAATAATTTCTTTAGGTTTATCTTTAGTAGTTGATTTACTATCAAAATTTTTAGCTACATTTTTTTTATTTCCATCCACTTTCGCAACAACTGTTCCCACTTCAACAGTTTCACCTTCAGTGACTAAAATTTCTGTTAATATTCCTTTTACTGCAGAAGGAACTTCTGTATCAACTTTATCAGTACTTATTTCAAATAATACTTCATCAACCTCTATTTTATCACCTATATTTTTATGCCATTTAAGTATTGTACCTTCGGTTATACTTTCACCCATTTTGGGCATTATAATTTCCATTTAGAATCTCCTAATAAACTTTATTAATACTGTAAAAGGTTTTTGATACCTGCATAAATTCTATTCCTATTCGGTAGCACTTCATTTTCTAAAATTGGTGAATAAGGAATGTGAGAATCTAGTGCAGCAATTCTTCTTACAGGTCCATCTAAGTATTCAAAACATTCATCGCTTATTCTAGCTGAAACTTCTGCGCCGAAACCAGCAGTTAATGTATCTTCGTGAATTACAACTGCTTTATTTGTTTTTTTAATAGAATTAAAAATAGTCTCAACATCAAGTGGAATTATTGTTCTTAAATCTATTACTTCAACTGAATATCCTTCATCAGATAATTTTTTTGCTGCCAGAACGGAATCCCACAAACAAACTCCATAAGAAATTACTGTTATATCTGAACCTTCGTTTACCACATTAGCTTTTCCGAATGGAAGTAAATAATTTTCATCAGGCTCAGGTGACATAGCTGAACTTTGTCTGTAAAGACCTTTGTGTTCACAAAAGATAACAGGATCATTAATTCTACATGCAGTTTTTAATAATCCCTTCGCATCAGCTGCATTGGATGGGAAAGCAATATAAATACCTGGTATATGGGCAAAAATAGATTCGATATTTTGACTATGACAAAGACCTCCGTGAATATATCCACCAACTGCTACACGGGTTACAACGGGTGCAGTCCAAGTATTATTGGAACGATATCTCATCGTTGCAATTTCACTTTTAATCTGCATTAATCCAGGCCAAATGTAATCACCAAATTGAATCTCAACTACAGGTTTTAATCCTGTTAATGCCATTCCTGTAGCAACGCCCATAATACTTGCTTCAGCTAAAGGTGAATTGAAAACTCTATCATTTCCAAATTTGTTGGATAATCCTTTTGTTACAGTAAATACTCCACCTTTACCGTCAGCAATATCTTCTCCAAACACATAAATATCTTTATTCCTTTCTAATTCTTCGTGTAAAGCATGATTTATAGCATCTACCATTACTACAGGTTTTCCATTTGGAACAGATGATTCATATTCTAACTCATCTCTCTTTCCGCTTTCATCAAATACAAATCTACCGGCATTTTCAGGTTTTGGATCAGACATTTTAAAACATTCGTCTGCTGTATTATTAATTTCATTATTAACATCTTCTTTTAACTTGTCTAATTCACTTTGCGTTATTATACCTTCTTGTAACATTAGATTTGATAATTTAAGATTTGGATCATTCTTTAGATCTTCTTTTAATTCTTTTTCATCTCTATATTTCTTTTGATCATCAGATGATGAATGAGAAAGTAATCTAACAACATTTGCTTCAATTAAAACGGGCCCTTTGCCACTTTTGATATATTCAATTGCTTCTTTAACAGAATTATGACTTTCTAAATAATCTGTCCCGTCAATAGACATTCTTAATAAATTATTATAACCACTCATCATTTCTGCAATAGAATTATTTTTACCACCACTTTGTTCTTTTACACTTACAGAGATTGCATATTTATTATTCTCAATTACAAATAAAACAGGAAGTTTTTCTCTGCTAGCCCAGTTAACAGCTTCATGAAATTCACCCTGACTTGTTGTACCCTCTCCACTGCTTACATAAACAAAATTATTTTTATTTTTTCTTTTAAGTGAAAGTGCTGTTCCTACAGCTTGTAAAAATTGTGTGCCTGTTGGGCTTGATTGAGATGGTATGTTTATTTTAGTAGAGCCCCAATGACAAGGCAATTGCCTTGCACCACTGCTTGGGCCATCTGCTTTTGCAAAGCATTCTAAGAAAAAATCTTTTGATGAAGTACCTGCCGCTAGACAAACCCCAAGATCTCTGTAATAAGGATAAAGCCAGTCATTTTTACCGTCAATTGCTTTACCAACAGCAATTTGTATTGCTTCGTGTCCAGAACCTGCAATGTGAAAGAAAGTTCTTCCCTGTTTTAATAAATTCATTGCTTTATTGTCTATACCTCGTGCTAATAGCATTAATCTTAATGAATCTAATAATTCACTTTTTTTAAGTCCTGTACTTTTTAGTAATGAAGATTTGTTTGTTGAATTTTCTTCTACTGTTGATTTTTCTCCTGCAATTACATAATTTTTTTTAATTCCCTTCGCCATCTTTCTCCTCAATTAGTTGTATAGTTCATTTCTGATAGTGAAATTTCATTTAGATTTATATTTTTAATTTTATCATATTCAAAAACTTTTTTAAAATTTGATAAAATATTTTCTTTTACTTCTGATATATTGGTTTTGTTACTAAGTTCTTTATTCAACGAAGTAACTTCTTTGTCATTTATACCACAAGGAATTATTCCATTGAATAGTGCAAGATCAGGATTTACATTAAAGGCAAAACCATGCATAGTTATCCATCTTTTAACTTTTATTCCAATTGCAGCAATTTTTCGATTTCCTATCCAGACACCTGTGTATTTACAATTTCTTTCAGCTTTTAATCCATATTGAGCACAAGTTAAAACTAGAACTTCTTCCAATGCTCTTAAATATTTATGTGTATCATTTTTCCAATTATTCAAATTTATTATCGGATAGCCAACTATTTGTCCAGGTCCGTGATAAGTTATATCTCCACCTCTGTCAATATCATAAACAGAGATATTATTGTTTCTTAAAAATTCTTCTGAACAGATTAGATTTTTTTTATCAGCAATTTTCCCTAATGTGTATGTGTTATTATGCTCAAGTAGAAAAAGAGTATCTTCAATTTTATTTTGATGTCTGGCATCCAGAACTTCTTTTTGAAGTTCCCAAGCTTCCTTATAATCAATTACATCTATGTTGCAATAATTTAATAGTCTCATTCTTTATATATGGATTGCTTCATTATAGGCTTGAGCAGCAGCCTCCATTAGTGATTCAGATAAAGTCGGATGAGCATGAACAGTTTTAATGATTGATTCAGCTGTTGCTTCTAACGATTTTGCTAGAGTAGCTTCTGCGATAAGCTCAGTCGCTTCGGGTCCAATTATATGAGTCCCCAATAATTCACCATATTTTGAATCAAATATAAATTTTACAAATCCTTCTCTTTCTCCTACAGCAAATGCTTTTCCACTTGCCATAAATGGAAATTTCCCAACTTTAATTTCATATCCTTTATCTTTTGCAGTTTGTTCTGTTATACCAACACTGGCAACTTGAGGCTGACAGTAAGTACACCCCGGAATATTTTCATAAATAATATCTGGAGAATTTAATCCTTTTATTTTTTCAACACAGTGTATTCCTTCAGCAGAAGCAACATGCGCAAGCCATGGCGGTCCGATTACATCACCGATTGCAAATATTCCTTTCACATTCGTTTCGTAATTTGATTTATTAACTTTGATATGATTCTTAAATAATTCAATTCCTAATTCTTCTAATCCAATTCCTTCAATATTTCCAGTTACACCTATTGCACTCAGTACTTTATCAGCAGTGAGCTTTTTAATTTCGCCGTTTGTTTTAATCGTTACATCAATTTTATTACCTTTAACCTCTGCTTTCTCTACAGATGTGCTTGTAAAAATTTCAATTCCCCTCTTCCTGAAGCTTTTTGCAAGCGTATCGGAAACCTCTTTATCTTCAATCGGTAGGATTGAATCAAGCATTTCAACAATTGTTATTTTCGTACCCAACACATTATAGAAATATGCAAACTCAATACCTATTGCACCCGCTCCTACAATAATTAGTTCTTTCGGTTGTCCGGGTAAATTCATTGCTTCTGTACTGGTAATAATATTTTTTCTGTCAATTGGAATTGAAGGGACTTCTCTTGGCCTGGCGCCGGTAGAAATTATTATATTATCAGCAGTAATCGTCTGTATTTTTTTTCCACTCTCATCTAATATATCAATTTGATTTTTTGAAACTAATTTTCCAAATCCTTTAACTCTTTCTATTTTATTTTTCTTGACAAGCATTTCAACATTTTTTGTAATCTTGTCAGAAATGTCACGGCTTCTTTTAATTATTTTTGAAAAATCGAATGTTAACTCTTTAGCTGTAATTCCAAATTCATCTCCTTTGTTTTTTACTAAATCATATAATTCAGCGTTTTTAAGTAAAGATTTAGTAGGAATACAACCCCAGTTTAGACAGATACCGCCTAGATTATCTTTATCAATCAGAACTGTTTTAAAACCTAATTGAGAAGCTCTTATTGCAGCAACATATCCACCAGGTCCACCTCCAAGTACGGCAATATCAATTTTTTCATTCATAAAAATTTTACTTTGTAGTTATTATGGTTGACAAATATAAACAGTTAATATAAAAGTTAAAAACTATTTTAATAGAATTATGACTAATTAGTCAGATATATTATTAGATTTTAGGTTGTTCTAAAGCTATTTAATGCTAAATAAATAAAAAAAAGGTATTAAACTAATTTAGTTTAATACCTTAAAAATAGTAACTATAAAAAAATAATTACTTTTCTACAGAGTTTGTAAAATTTGCAACTGCTTCATCTACATTTTTATAAACTTCAAATATTCTCATCATTCCTGTAATTTCAAATAAAATTAAAGCTTCTGAATGGAGATTAGCTATTTTTAAGCTTCCACCAAGTTCCTTCAATTTTTTAGATATGGAAACAAGAGCACCTAAAAATGTAGAATCCATATATTTACATTCTTCTAAATTGACAATAAAATTAAAATTATTCTTGGTTATATTTTTATTCAATATTTCTTTGAATTCTTCAGCACAATTATATGTTGCTCTAGCTAAATGTACATTCTCAATTGTCATTCCCTCTCTATT
The DNA here is from genome assembly GCA_002790365.1 of Ignavibacteriales bacterium CG_4_9_14_3_um_filter_30_11. GTDB lineage: Bacteria > Bacteroidota > Ignavibacteria > Ignavibacteriales > Ignavibacteriaceae. The sequence continues at coordinate 5,127 of PFVA01000094.1, read as the reverse complement.
TTCAGATGAAAACTTCATATCTAATTACCTTTTATTTATTTACATATAATTTATCAAATTATTAACTTAAATATCAACACTATTTTTATCTTTTTTAAAGATATCTCTGTAATTCTTTAGAGAATGTGGATTTATCAATGCATCTGCATTTAAGACGGCTTCCCCATTACTAATTTTTGTAACTGCTAATTCTACTTTTTTACCGCTGATTGTTCTGGGAATTTCCTCTACAGAATATATCTTTGCTGGTATATGTCTTGGTGTTGCATTCATTCTAATCTTAAGTTGAATTTTTTTAATTAAATTTTTTGAAAATTTATATTTTTTATTTAATACTACAAACAAGATTATTTGTATGTCATTTTTTTCTTTTTTCCCAATTACCAAGCTATCCGTAATTTCGTACATTGCTTCAACTATCCTATATATTTCAGAAGTTCCAATTCTTACACCACCGGGATTTAGAGTAGAATCTGATCTACCATATACAATTATCCCGGAATTCTTATTTATTTTTATAAAATCACCATGATGCCAAACATTTTTAAATCTTTCAAAATAAGCCGATCTATATTTCGTATCATTTTTATCATTCCAAAAATATACAGGCATTGAAGGGAAAGGTTTAGTGCAAACAAGTTCACCTTTTTTATTAATTACAGTTTGTCCATTTTCATCAAAAGTTTCTACTTTCATTCCAAGCCCTCTACATTGTATCTCTTCGTTATAAACAGGTAGAGTAGGACATCCAAGCATGAAGCAAGAAATAATATCAGTACCACCGGAAATTGAAGAAAGCAATACATCTTTTTTAACATTTTTATAAATCCATTTAAAATTTTCAGAAGAAAGGGGTGAACCTGTAGATAATATTGTTCTAAGTGATTTAAGATTATAATTATTTTTGGGGATAAGATTATTTTTTTCACATATACTTAAAAACTTTGGACTAGTACCAAAAACAGATATTTTTTCCTGTTCAACTAAATGCCATAATTTATTCAAATTTGGGTAAGCAGGATTACCATCATACAAAACGACAGTTGAACCAATACTTAATGTACTCACAAGCCAGTTCCACATCATCCAACCACATGTTGTAAAGTAAAATATTATATCTTTTCTTTTTAAATCTGTATGTAGAGAATGTTCTTTAAAATGTTGAAGTAAAGTACCACCGGCACCGTGCACAATACATTTTGGAATGCCTGTAGTGCCTGATGAATACATTATATAAACCGGATGATTAAAATCTGTTTGAACAAATTTTATTTTATTTGATTTACTATTAAGTAAGGGATTAAATCTAAAATAAATTTTACTCTTATTTGTAGGATTATGTTTTGAATAATCAAAGTCTTTAAAATCGAAAAATTTAGAAATAAGAATAACTTTTTCAATTGATGTAATTTTCTTTTTTATAAGTTTTATTTTTTTCTTACAATCAATTGGTTTACCATTATAACTATATTCTTCTATTGCAAATAGTATTTTTGGTTTTATCTGATTAAATCTGTCATAGACACTGTTTATTCCAAAATCAGGAGAACACGAAGACCAAACTGCACCTAAACTTGTTGCAGCAAGCATTGCTATTATAGCTTCTGGTATATTACTTACAAACCCGGCAATTCTATCGTCTTTTTTAATCCCCATATTTTTGAGTGCAACAGTTATACTACATACATATTTATTTAACTCTTTATATGTTAAATAAATATTTGGTTGATTTTCTCGAGAACTAATGATAGCAATTTTATCATCATTGAATTTTAATAGATTCTCAGCAAAATTTAGTTTAGCTCCATTAAACCATTTTGAACCAAACATTTCTTTACTAATTAAAACAGAATCATACTTTTTGGAATGAATTATTTTGCTGTAAATCCAAATTGATTCCCAAAATTCTTCAATATTATCTACAGACCAATTGTATAGATCATCATAGTTCTGAAAGGATTTCCTATACTTTTTGTTAATCCAATTTATATAACTTACTATATTTGAATTATCTATGCGGGATTTTGATGGTATCCATAAGGGTTCTTTCAATTTTAAGCTCAACTAAGGAATGTAAATATATTATAATATAAATTAACTAATATTTTCTTGAAGTAAGGCAGTTTTCCATGCAAATTCTTTATCATTATTTTGCAAAGCACATTTAGCTGAATACTCTAAATATTTTTTATCATCCTTATTAGTTTTTAATAATTTCAACGAAATTATTAACATACTTTTATAGTCATTAAGGTTTTGGTATTCAAAAAAATCTTTTTCTAATGTTAATTTTATATTATAGTGTTCTTTTTCAATTTTAGTTTTAAATTTTAATACTTCTTCAATTGTAGGGATAGAAGAAATACCGGCAAATTTTGCAAGGTCATTTGCAGAAAAGATATCAGATTTTTTTATAAATTCTGGAATATTATCAAATCCTACTCCAACATTACTTCCAGGTTTTTCAACTACAAAAATAGATTCTCCATTTGCTCGGCAATAATAATTTGCAGACATTCTGGAAACAAGATCAATTAAATTCGGTTCAATATTTCCATCTTTCATTACTTCTTTTTTGATATGTAATTTTATTACTTCACAGACAGCTAGATTTGCACTACCTCCTTTTTCACCATAATTTTTCATTTCCAGTAATTTACATTCCATTTGAAATGGTGATTCCTTTACTCGAAATGGTTTAACAAGATTAGATTTAATTGGTGTTAATCCGGATTTAATAAATTCATCAACATTTGAAGAAAACTCAGACGAAGCAAGACTTATTTGTTCAACCATTGAGTATGTAACTGACTGCACTACACATTCTTTAGTGTCTGTCAAATTATTATAAGTGTCTTTTAAAGATGCATCTTTACCTCTTCTGGCAGGAGAAAATGCAATAATTGGTGGATTTGCTCCAAAAGCATTAAAGAAGGAAAATGGTGAAAGATTAGGAATACCATCTTTAGATAAAGTTGAAACTAAAGCAATAGGTCTGGGAGCAACTCCTCCTAAAAGTAATTTATGTAATTCAGGTACACTAATATTTTTTGGTTCAAAATGTAACATTAAATATTTTTCTTTTTTGCTAGTATTGAATAATCATTTTTAGATTGTAGAAGTGTATTTTTTAATCTACCAAGCCCTTGAATTTCTAACTCCATAGTATCGCCTGGTTTAATCCAAATTGGTTCAAATTCTTTCTTCTTTTCTTTAGCTTCAAGAGCCCAAGTACCATTCAATTCTAAATAACAACCTGTTCCAACAGTTCCGGAGCCAATTACATCCCCAGGTAAAAGTTCAACACCATAAGAAGCTCTTTCAATAATCTCTGCAAAAGTCCAATTCATATCCTTCATATTTCCATTTGATACTTGTTTACCATTATGGAAAGCTGTCATTCCTAAATCATATTTGTTTCCTTTACCTGTTTTGATTTTATATTTTTCTAATTCATCAGGTGTTACTAACCAAGGACCAATAGTTGTTGCAAAGTCTTTACCTTTTGCCGGTCCAAGATTTAATTTCATTTCTTCCATCTGCAATCTTCTTGCACTTAAATCGTTCATAACCATATAACCGGCAATGTATTTATCAGCATCTTTTGATGATATATTTTTGCCTCTGTGTCCAATTACAATAGCTGCTTCAAGTTCAAAATCTAAGTTTTCAAAATGATCTTTCTCTAAGACAATATCACCTTCACCAAAAATTGCATTGTGGTTGGTAAGATAAAATATTGGGAATTGATCAAACTCAGGAATCATATCAACTCCTCTATTTCTTCTTGCTGTTGCAACATGCTGACGGAAAGCATATCCATCGCGGCAAGAAGTAGGGAAAGGAACAGGAGCTAAATATTTTATAGCATCTGCATGTAAAAAATCAAATCCTGTTCCGGCAATAATTTCTTTTTGAAGTTCAAAAGCAGAAATCATAAAATTATCTTCGCCTTTAAGAAATTGATTCATTGTCGATGGTAATTGAATTCCTATATTTTCTGCACAATTTTGAAGATCATAAATTCTATTATTGATTAATAAAGCAGCTCTATCATTTCCATGTTTTTTATAAGAAACAAATTTCATTAATCTCTCCGTATGGTATTAAGTGTACTGTAAGTTATATTCTTTTGTTAATATTTTTTTTACTTGAGTAATAACATTTATTGCAAATTCCGTTTCTTCATTTGTACCGGAATTAATTCTAATTCCATTTGTTATTCCAAAGGTATTTACATGTCTAAGGATTAGTCCCCTTTTCAAACATTCATTATTAAAACTAGTTGTATATTTTTCAGTTGGAAAAATCATAAGTAAAAAATTAGCTGATGTTGGTAAATAATTAATATTTAATTCATCAAAAATTTCTTTAAGTCTATTTAATGATTTCTTATTAAGCTCAACTGTTTTATTTAAAAAGTTATCATCATCTAAAGCAGCTATTGCAGCAACTTGTGCCAATGAATTAGGTTCAAAAGGTAATTTAATTTTATAAAGAATTTTTATTAATTCTTCATTTCCTACTGCAAAACCTACTCTAATACCTGCTAATCCATAAGCTTTAGAAAGTGTCCTAAGAATTATTAAATTTTTATTACTATAATCCAACCCATTAGGATATTCTGTATTAGTTTGAGCATAAACCGAATAAGCTTCATCTAATACTATTAATATGTGCTCAGGTACTTTTAGAAGAAATGTTTCAAATTCTTTTTTGTTAAAAATTGTTCCTGTTGGATTATTAGGATTTGCTAAATAAATAATTTTAGTTTTATCAGTAATATTTTCAGCAATTGCTTCAAGATCATATCTGTAGTCTTTCTGTACAATTTGTTTAGAAATTCTACCATATTTATTTACATTAACATACCATCCGATAAATGAGCCTTCTGAAGTTAATAGTTCATCTCCCTCTTCACTAAAAGCCGAAACAATGTATTGTAAAAGTGAGTCAGTACCACTACCGGTAACAATTTGATTTGAGTCTTTACCAATTTTTTTTGAAATAGCATTAACCAAATCAAATGCAGCAGGATTGGTATAACGATGTATCTCTGCTAAATGCTTTTTTATTGCTTCAACAGCTTTTGGTGATGGACCAAGTGGGTTTTCGTTTGAGGCAAGT
>PFVA01000105.1:13275-13417 GCA_002790365.1 Ignavibacteriales bacterium CG_4_9_14_3_um_filter_30_11 | reverse complement strand
TTGAAGCTTCAGTATAATTGTAATTCATATTACTCCAAAGCAAAAAACCAAAATTTGCAAGAATTGTTTCTTCAGTATTTGGAGCAAAATGTTCTAAAATTAAAGCAGATGACGGATGGTTTTGCCAAATTACATTTCCCAT
>PFVA01000105.1:0-13269 GCA_002790365.1 Ignavibacteriales bacterium CG_4_9_14_3_um_filter_30_11 | reverse complement strand
AAGAAGATTAATCCTAGATTGATCAAAGCCGCTGCCATCACCTTTAACATTAGTAAAACCTTTTGTAAAATCAAATCTATATCCATCAATATGATATTCTGTTATCCAGTAATTAGTAACTCTGTCTACATAATATTTAGTTTGAGGACTTTCGTGATTAAAATCATTACCAAATGAAAATACTTGATTTGGTGAAGTGTCATTAAACCATGGGTTGTTTCCAGCAGGTCTATTATTTGCAGAATCCCAATATAATCTAGCTAATGGATTTTGACCGTAAGCGTGATTGAGAACTATATCAAGAAAAACAGCAATTCCGTTTGCGTGAGCAGCATCAATAAAATCTTTTAGATCATTTTTGGTGCCGTAATATTTATCCAATGCCATATGAAAACTTGTATTATAACCCCAACTGCTGTTGCCTTCAAATTCCATAACGGGCATAAGTTCAATTGCATTTATCCCTAAATTCTTTAAATAATTTAAAGTGTCTGTTAATGTTTTGTAGGAATGAGTAGCAACAAAATCTCTAATCAAAAGTTCATAAACAGTTAATTTCTTTTTATCTGGTTTAACAAAATTGGTAACCTGCCAGTTATACGGAGTTTGATCAGTCTGTAATACTGATACAATCTGATCTGTTTTGCCTGTGGGGTATTGTATTAAATTAGAAGGATAAATACTTGTAGGAATATATTGATCATTCCAAGGATCCAAAACTTTTTCCGTAAACGGATCTGCAATTCTTAAATTACCGTCAACTAAATATTGAAAAGAATATTCTTGCCCTGATGTTACATTAAAAGTAAACCACCAGATAACACTGTCTGCTGTAACTGTTTGTTTTTTCATAAAATAATTTTGGTCAACTTTCCAATCGTTAAAATCACCAAGCACATATACAAAACTTTTATAAGGCGCAAACAAGGCAAGTGTTACAGTAGAGTTATTATAATTTATTCCTAATTCATTTCCAGTTGGTAGGGCTTGTTCTGTCACAGTAGAATTTAAAAATACATTAAAGCTAAGAGTGTCAGAAAGGGTTGTCGTATCAGTTCCAATTATTGTAATATTATTACTGCCGTTAGAAAAATCTGCATTTATTATTAATTCATAGTTTAGTGAGCTAGCAGTGGTTTGTGTTTTTTGCGTACCGTTTACAAAAAGTGTAATATCTTTACTTTGAGTGCCTAAAGCTGCAGCATTTATAATTACATTTATGGTATCACCTGAGTTTGCAAATAGTGGAGATCTTAAAGGATCACCAAATTGATTAGATACAGTTGGAGAATTTAAAACAAGTGAATATGTTCCTGCTGTAAATAGAGTGTAAAAGATGTCTGTATTACCTACATCTTTTCCTTCAAAATAGCTGCCATTATTACTTGCTGTTGCACTTCTAAAAACAAAAGCTAATTTTAATATTTCTTCTGATAGTGATAATTCTGGATTTCTATTATAGTATTGTCTTGGATAACCAATTACAAAATGATAGTGGTCTAAACTATCTCGAATTAATTTTGTATCAGCAGTATTTTCACCCCAATTAGATACAACATGTTTCCAATCACTGCTACTTGTACTAAAATTTGTAATTACACCTGTATGGGCATAAACATCTCCTGTATATCCCATCAAACCTTTATTACCTTGCGTTGCATCAAAGAAAATTGTTATCGAATCATTCTCAGTAGCAAACTCAGGGAAGGAAGTTATTAATTGTGAATAACTAAATTGAGCAACTGTAAAAAATAATAGTATTAAAAATTTAAGTTTCATTTAAAATCTGTACCCATTTACATTTTTATAAGCAATAAAAAAAATATTCAATTAAAAAATTATTTATCAGTCAAAAATTTTAGGATTTTACTTCATCCACATCATTTACAAACATTACTAATATACCGGCAAGTATCATAGAGCCTCCACCTAGGAGTAAAGCATATATAGCATTGTCACCAAATAAATTTTTAACACACCAACCTAAAATTGCTGCAGCTGTAATTTGGGGAATAACAATAAAGAAATTAAAAATCCCCATATAAACTCCCATCTTTTCAGCAGGTAATGAACCGGCAAGAATTGCATAAGGCATTGCAAGAATTGAAGCCCAGGCTAGTCCTATACCCAATTCTGATACAAGCAGTAAATTTGGATCCTTAATAAAATAAAATGAAATAAATGCAAATCCGCCAATAACTAAACTTATTAAATGAACAGTTTTTCTGTTTGTTTTTTTGGCAAGCCAAACAAGAACAAAAGCCATTACTGCAGCAAATCCATTATAAACCGCCATTAGTACTCCAACCCAATCGGCACCTTTATTATATAATTCTGATGAAGGATCAGTTGCACCGTAAATATGATGAGTAACTGCAGGAGTAGTATAAATCCACATTGCAAATAAAGCAAACCAAGAAAAAAACTGAACAAGTGCAAGCTGCTTCATTGTTTTAGGCATTTTATAAAAATCATTAAATACAGTCACAAATCCACCACTGTTATTTCCTTTGTTTGAAAGAAAACCAACTATGATTTGCATCAATCCAAAAATTATTGAGCCTACAAATAAAACATAAAGTCCGTAATCAGTTTCTTTTAAAATAAAATATAGAATAGAAGAACCCACAAGTCCGATTAAAGTCCATATTGCACCTGTTTTATAAAATTTTTCACCTGAGAAATTATCTTCTATTAATTTTTTAGATTTATTTATATTTTCAGATTCAGAATATATTTTTAGTTCTTCAGGAGAATATTCTTTAGTACTAAAGACTGTCCATAACACAGATAAAATAAATACTGCACCACCTATATAAAAAGATAATTTAACTGACTCAGGAATTTCACCCGAAGGAGCTGTGTTAGAAATTCCAAACCAATTTGTCATCATATAAGGTAAAGCAGAAGCAACAATAGCACCAATGCCGATAAAAAAACTTTGCATTGAAAAACCAATTGTTCTTTGTTCAGAAGGAAGCATGTCTCCTACAAATGCACGAAATGGTTCCATAGAAATATTAATTGATGCATCCATTATCCAAAGCATACCTGCTGCCATCCAAAGAGCGGGAGAATTTGGCATTATAAATAAAGATAAAGAAGCTAATATTGCACCGGCAAGAAAATATGGTCTTCTTCTTCCCAACTTTCCCCAAGTCTTGTCACTCATATAACCGATTATAGGTTGCACAATAAGGCCGGTTACAGGAGCTGCAATCCATAAAATGGGAATATCATCTATCTTTGCACCAAGTGTTTCAAAAATTCTACTTACATTGGCATTTTGTAAAGCAAAACCAAATTGAATTCCTAAAAAACCAAAACTCATATTCCATATTTGCCAAAAACTCAGACGAGGTTTCTCCATCGGACAAGCTCCTTATAATTTTATTTGGAATACTTTATTTGAATTATAGAATATAAGGAAATTTTCATTTTATCTTATACACTCTGTTTGAGTAGTTCTTTAAAGACATATTGCATTCCATATTTTTTATTTATTATTTTGATTCCTTCAATTAATTAAATCGATATAATATTAATTTTTACTATCAAAAATTTATACGAGTGGAATATGTTTTTTAATTATGGAATAAAAAAACTCTCTTACCTGTGTCTAATCATAACTTTATTTTCCGTATCATTTCTCAATTTATATGCTCAAAAGACAACAACTGTAAATTCCATAGATTGGTCAAAGAACGCAACTATTTATGAAGTTAATGTTAGGCAGTATACTCCAGAAGGAACATTTAAAGCTTTTGAGAAACATCTTCCTGAATTGAAAGACCTTGGAGTAAAAATTTTATGGCTTATGCCAATCAACCCAATTGGAGTGAAAAACAGAAAAGGAACTTTGGGCAGTTATTATTCTATTAAAGATTACAAGGAAGTAAATCCTGAATACGGAAATTTAGATGATTTTAAAAGCTTAGTAAATAAAGCTCATCAATTAGGTCTTAAAGTTATAATTGACTGGGTTGCCAATCACACAGCTTGGGATAATGTTTGGGTAGAATCTAATCCTGATTTTTTTACAAAAGATTCTAATGAAAATTTTACTCCTCCCGTAAATGATTGGTCAGATGTAATAGACCTTAATTTCGATAACCATAAATTATGGGATTATATGATTGATGCTATGTCGTATTGGGTTAAAGAAACTGATATTGACGGATTCAGATGCGATGTAGCTGGAATGATTCCAACTACATTTTGGAATTATGCAAGAGAAAAATTAGATGAAATTAAACCAGTTTTCATGTTAGCTGAATGGGAAAACGAAGATTTGCATGAACATGCTTTTGACATGACTTACGCTTGGGAAATTCATCATATTATGAAGGAAATATATAAAGGTAAAATGAATGTCGGTGATTTAGATTCATATCTTGAGAAAGAAAAAAATAGATTTAATCCAAAAGCATATCGAATGACTTTTACTTCAAACCACGATGAAAACTCATGGAATGGAACTGTAACTGATAGATTTGGAATATCTCAAAGAACATTTGCTGTATTAACTTTTTTTGTAAAAGGTATGCCATTAATTTATAGCGGACAAGAAGCCGGATTAAATAAAAAATTATCCTTTTTTGATAAGGATACAATTGATTGGAAAAAGAGTGATTACAGAGAAATTTATAAATCATTGGTTCAATTGAAAACTAAGAACAAAGCTTTATGGAATGGAATATTCGGTGGAGAAATGGTAAGATTAAAAACAAATGATGATAAAAATATATTTGCATTTACAAGAGTAAAAGATAATAACAAGATTGTTGCAATTTTTAATTTATCTCCGAATAATAAAACGGTAAGAATTGATAATGATAAACTTGATGGTATATATAAAACATTGTTTATGAACAAGGTCTCTAAATTAACAAATCACATTAAAGTTGATATTAAGCCTTGGGGTTGTTCAGTTTTTTATAAATAAAATTTTCTCAGAGTGATAACGCTGACCTACTAATATGATAGCAAATCTCAGGACTACCCAGCCTGTGGTTCGCTTTTTTATTTTATACTAAATTGAGTAGCAACTTCATTTAATAAACAAAAAACTTAATCAATAAAACAGTTACTAAAACTTTAACAATATTTTATTTCCTACCATTCATGTAATTGTTATCCATTTTATTTGTACTTAAATCTTCTTTTCTCAATATTAATATTATTAATTAGATTATTTTATAGATAAATAACATTCTTTGGAGGAATTATGAGAGCAGCTAAGAAACTTTTAGTTCTGTTTATAATATTTCTTTTTATTCAACCTATTATTCCGCAAGAAACCGACAAATCAATTTTAACTATTGATCGTCTTTTTAAGAGCGCTGAATTCAGTGGTGAAAGATTTGGACCTGCCCGCTTTTTAGAAAATGGAAGCAGCTACACTACTTTAGAAAAATCAGTAAAGATTAAAAAAGCTTATGATATTGTTAAATATGACACTAAATCCGGTGATAGAACAATCTTGGTTTCGGCTGAGTTATTAGTACCTAAGGGTGATACAACTGCACTTTCAATATCAAATTACGCGTGGTCAACTGATAAAAATATGTTATTAATATTTACCAACACTAAAAGGGTTTGGAGATATAATACAAAAGGTGATTACTGGGTTTTAAATTTAAATACAAAAGAATTAAAAAAGCTTGGCGGCAATGCTCCTGAATCTTCACTTATGTTTACAAAATTTTCTCCTGACAATAAAAAAGTTGCTTATGTAAGTGCGCATAATGTCTTTTCTCAAAATCTTTCTGATTGGAAAATTACTCAATTAACTTTTGACGGATCTAACACTACTATAAACGGAACATTTGACTGGGTATATGAAGAAGAACTTGATGACAGAGATGGTTTCCGTTGGAGTCCAAATAGTAAACATATTTCTTACTGGCAATTAGATGCATCAGGTATTGGTGAATTTTTAATGATAAATACAACTGATTCAGTTTATTCTCATACTATTCCGGTTCAATATCCAAAAGTCGGAACAATAAATTCTAATTGCAGAGTAGGAGTTGTTAGTGCAGATGGAGGAGAAACTGTGTGGATGAAAGTACCTGGTGATATGAGGAATGATTTTTATATCGCTAGAATGGATTGGCCTAAAACTTCTGATGAAATATATATTCAAAGAATAAATAGAACACAAAATAAATTAGATATAATGTTATGCAATATTACCACTGGAAATGTAAATACTATTCTAACAGAAACAGATGAAGCTTGGATTGATGTAAATAATGATATGCGTTGGTTTAATGAAGGAAAAAGTTTTACCTGGGTAAGTGAAAGAGACGGCTGGAGACATATGTATGTCGTATCAAGAGATGGAAAAGATGTAAAGTTAGTTACTCCCGGTAATTTTGATGTTATCGAAATTGAAACAATTGATTTTGAAAACGGATGGATTTATTATATTGCTTCTCCTAACAATGCCACACAAAGATATTTATTTAGAACAGCATTAAACGGAAATGGTAAAATTGAACAAATAACTCCTAGTTCATTTGCCGGAGTTAATTCTTATCAAGTATCCGACGGATCGAATTTTGCCATTCACACTTACAGTAATATAAATACTCCAAATATTATTAATTTAATTGAGTTACCAAGTCATAAAATTATTAGAAATCTTGCGGACAATAAAAAATTAACAGCTAAAATAGATCAATTAAAAAAATTACCTGTTGAGTTTTTTCAGGTTGGTATAGAGAATGGAATTAAATTAGACGGTTGGATGGTAAAACCTCCTGATTTTGATCCAAATAAAAAATATCCTGTTTTATATTACCTTTATGGACATCCTGCGGCACAAACTGTTATGGATCGTTGGGGTGCTGCTTCGTTATGGTATTTAATGCTAGCACAACAAGGTTATATTGTAGCAAGTATAGATAATAGAGGAACTCCTGCACCAAAAGGTAGAGCATTTAGAAAACATTTATATAAAGATATAGGAACAAACACTTCTATAGACCAAGCAGAAGCTATGAAAGTATTAATGAATAATTATCATTTTATTGATCCGGAAAGAATCGGTGTTTGGGGTTGGAGCGGTGGTGCTGTATCAACTTTAAATCTTATGTTCCGTTATCCTGACATTTTTAGTATTGGTATGGCTGTTGCACCAGTTACAGATGAAAAACTTTATGATACTATATATCAAGAAAGATATATGGGACTTTTAAAAGATAATGAAGATGGATATAATAAATCAGCAGCAGTTAATTATGCAAAAAATCTTAAAGGAAAATTATTAGTTGTGCATGGTACAGGCGATGATAATGTACATTACCAGAATACCGAAAGATTAATTGATGAATTAGTAAAACACAATAAGACATTTACAATGATGGCTTATCCTAATCGATCACACGGAATTTATGAAGGCCCTGGAACAAGACTTCATTTATATTCACTTTTAACATCTTATTTAGAAACAAATCTTCCGGCTGGAGGAAAATAATCAAATTATAAAACTAATCCCTTTCTTAATTTTTAAAGAGGGGGATTAGAATTATTAGGCTAAAATATATTTCAATAAGATATATCGCTAACTTTTATAATTTCCGCTTCGTAACCTTTACCCTGAAGGAAACTTATAAATTCAGAATTAAAATATTTTTGATGTGATTTTTCATATTCATTTAAAAGTTCTTCAACTTTATCATGCGGTATAGAACATCTTAAATAATTAAGTACTTCTTTGTCATCATATATTTTGTAGTAATAATTTTGTTTTTCAGGCATAATAACCTCAATTTATTTTTAATTAATTAAACTAATATTTTTTCTGCATGTAGTATATCGTTAAATAGTCCGTCTTTTATTGATTCGGAATTTCCTTTTGCCTTAGCAAGAGATGTAAGTATATATCTATTTGCAATAAAAACTTTTTTGGGTTCTTTCTCAGCTTGTTCAAGTAATAAATATCCTATATATAAATAACTATAGAGTTCAACTAAATCTTTTGCAGCTACATCTTGAAAGGCTGAATCTTTTTTCTCTTCGACATATTTTAAACAATCATAAAATATTTTCCTAATCTCTATTAAGTGATTCACAAGTGGCTGCACCCCACCTTTATAATGTTTCTTTTCTTTTTCGTCAAATAATTCTTTAAATACATCTTTAATTACACTTCCTATGGCAGCTACAATTTGAAGTTGTGAAGTACCTTCATATATATTAGTAATCCTTGCATCTCGAACTAACCTTTCAATTTTAAATTCTTTCATATACCCGGTACCACCGTGAATTTGCAGAGCATCATAAGTAATTTTGTTACAAGATTCACTTATAACATATTTAGTGAGTGGTGTTAAAAAGTTAGATTCTCGTACAATAGTTTTCAGTCTTGTATTTTCTTCAGAGAATAGTTTTCCTTCTTTTTTAAGTCTCTCAATTTTTACTTCTAACTTTTCTTTTAAATCTATGGTTTGTGCTGAACTATAAAAAAGAGCTCTATCAGCCTCTAGCATAACACGCATATCAATAAGCATATTTGTAACTACAGGAATATTATATATAGATTTTCCAAATTGTTCTCTATCGCGTGCATATTTTAAAGCTTCCTCATAAGCTGCTTGTGCAATGCCCAAAGCTTGTGCGCCAATTCCCATTCTTGCTCTATACATAAGATCAAAAACATATTTTATTAATCCGAATTTTCTATTACCAATAAGCTGGGCAGGTGTGTTATTAAATTGAAGTTCGCAAGTAGGTGAGCCGTGTATGCCAAGTTTGTTTTCTATTCTTCTTATTTTTACAGTTTCATCTCCATAACAAACAAACATACTTAACCCTCTAGCATCTTTTGTTCCTATTTCCGACCTGGAAAGAACAAGTAAAACATTTCCGTTTCCGTTAGTAATAAATCTTTTTACTCCTTTAAGAAACCAATTCCCTTTTTCATTTTGATATGCTCTTAATTTTACAGATTGAAGGTCAGAACCGGCATCTGGTTCAGTTAACGCCATTGCACCGGTATATTCACCTGAGCAAAAACCTGGGATGAATTCTTTAGCTTGTTCTTTTGTACCAAATTTTATTATTGTGTCTCCAATATCCTGCAGACTAAATATATTCATTAGTGAAGCATCTGCACGAGAAATCATTTCCACTGCCATCATATAAATTGTAAACGGAAAATTAATTCCATCTAACTCTCTTGGGAAAGTAAATCCCAAAAGATTTGCTTGTTTTAATTGCTGTAAATTTTCTTGTGTTCCCGAAGCATAAGTTACTTTCCCGTTTTTAAATACTGCTCCCTCATGGTCAACATCTGCAGCACGCTCTGCAATATAATTACCTGTTATATCACCAAGTACTTCTAAAACTTTTCTATAATTTTCAATTGAATCTTCATAATCTATAGGTGCATAATTATATTTTTTAGATTGCTCAAATCCCTCTTCTGCAATATTTATTACTTCCTTTAAATCAAGATTATTAAAATGAAATTGAAGGTCGCTGTTATCTGTAAAATAATTTGGCATTTATTTCCTATTTCAATTTGTTTTTATAAGCTTCAATTAATGCAGGTATAATTTCGGTTGCATCCCCAACAATTCCATAACTGCTAATACCAAATATTGGGGCATCCGGATCAGTATTTATAGCAATTATTTTTGCTGCTTCTTGCATACCTGCTCTGTGTTGAATAGCACCTGAAATTCCAACAGCTATATATAATTTAGGTCTTACTGTTACTCCCGTCTGCCCAACCTGTCTATCTGGAGATATAAACCCTGCATCAACAGCTGCACGGCTTCCTGCTACTTCCCCACCGATAGTAAGTGCTAGTTCTTCTATTAATTTAAAGTTATCTTTAGTTCCAAGTCCGTAACCTCCTGCTACAATAATTGGTGCAGCTTTTAAGTTTACTTTACTTTCTTCTCTGTGTTGTTCTATAATATTAACTAAAAAGTCAATTGGTTCAGGTTTAAAATCTGCTACTATTATTTTTTCTTTGTTCGGTTTATCCAGAATGTGTTTTTCCATAACGCCTTCCCGAACAGTAGCCATTTGTGTGGGTACATCAGGAGTGATAATTGTAGCAATAATATTTCCACCAAATGCCGGTCTTATTTGGAGGAGTAATTTTGGATATTCATTTTTTAAATAAGTAACATCTTCAATTTGTAAGTCAGTGCAGTCTGCAGTTAAACCACTTTTTGTATGAGAAGCTACGCGGGGTGCTAAATCCCTGCCGATAACCGTTGCTCCGAATAAAACAATGCGAGGAATATTTTCTTTAATTAAATTGTTGAGGATTCTACTGTATGGTAAGGTTCTGTAATGTTTTAATTCAGAGTGATCATAAACCAGAGTTTCATCAGCACCATATTTGAAAGTCTCTGAGGCAATTCCTTTTACATTGTTCCCAATAACAATTGCTTTAACTTTTCCTGACATTGCTTCCGAAAGTTTATGAGCTTTGCTTAATAATTCAAAACTTACATCAGCAACTTTACCGTCTCTTTGTTCTATAAAAACCCAAACTTCATTTTTAAATTCCATATTATTTCCTGTTAACCAAAAATATGATCTGTCATTAACTGATCTATTAAGTTTGATAGGCCTTCTTTAGTGGGTTCTACTTTACATTGATTTCCTCCACCCAAAACTACAGATTGCACTTTGTGCACTTTTGTTGGAGAGCCTTTTATTCCGCATCTTTCAGAGTCTAATTTCAGATCATCCATAGTTAAAGTTTTTATATATAGATTTCTTCCTTCATATTCATGAACAAGCTTATCAATATAAAGCAGTGAATTTCCTTCAGTCATTTTTTCTAATTCCATTAATGACTTTGCGCTTTTATATGTCATTACCCTTTTAGCATCAAAAGGACGGGGTTTGACAACATCTTTTAATACAGTTATTAAAACAGGAAATACACTTTCAACAATTTCATATCCGCCATCTATTTTTCTTTTAACCTTAATTTTATCTTTTGTTAATTCAACAATTTCCTCTGTATAAGTAATCTGTGGTATATTAAGTTTTTCTGCTGTTTGTGGGCCTACTTGGGCAGTGTCTCCGTCAATTGCTTGTCTTCCAGCAAAAACAAAATCATAATTATCTATTTTTTTAATTGCTTCACTTAATACATAAGAAGTAGCAAGAGTATCGGCACCGGCAAATTTTCTATCGCTTATTAGATAAACTTCATCAGCTCCCATGTAAAGGCATTCTCTTAAAATATCTGAAGCTCTTGGTGGACCCATTGTTATAGCTGTTACTTTACCGCCATGCTTTTCTTTTATTTGTAAAGCAAGTTCAAGTGAAACTCTATCCTCATTGTTAAATATTGCAGGCAATTTAGCTCGGTTAACAGTTCCGTCATCTTTCATTACTTTTCCTGAAATATGAGCAGTATCAGGAACCTGTTTAACCATAACTATAGAATTGTACATAAAAATCCCATTAGTTTAGATTTCATAATTATAACAAATAATATTCCACACTAAATCTTTATGTTATTATCTGTTTTTGAACTTTAATAAGGGGTAAAAGAATTACTTTACGATTATTAAGAAAAATCTGATGATATTTTTCTAACTATTAGGAATATAAAGTAATGATAATTAGAGTTGGTAAATAAATTGAATTTGTAATTCCTTATTAAAAATCAATGTTATAATTCTTTTGCAAATGTTAATTTTATAACAATAGGGCTTAATAAAATTATACCGATTAGATTAATTATAACTGTAAAGCCGTTTAGTAAATCTCCCAAACTCCAAATATTTTCAGCATCACTTGCAGCACCAAGAAGGATAGCTGAGCAGAATAGCCATCTGTAATACACTTTAATTTTATCACCGAACAAATAGCTAGCGCATTGTTCACCATAAAAACTCCAGGCTATCAAAGTAGAATATCCAAAGAGTAAGGATGCACCGAGAACAATCCAATTACCAATTGAAATAGCAGATGAAAAACTTTGCGATGCCAAAGCTGTACTATTTAATCCTTCAGTCCAAATACCTGATGTTAAAATAACAAGAGCCGTAATTGTACAGATTATTATTGTATCAATAAATACACCGGTCATTGAAATAAGAGATTGCTTTACAGCACTGCCTGACTTTGCAGTCGCGTGCATTATTGCAACCGATCCAGTACCTGCTTCATTACTATAAGCCCCTCTTGCAGCACCATATCTAAGAGCCATCAATACCGTTGTTCCGGCAAACCCGCCTTCAACAGAATGAAAATCATTAAAAGCATAAAAGAAAATTTGTTTTAGTGCAAATAAAATTTGATCAGAATTAATAGATAAAACTATTAGTCCTCCAATTAAATAAGAGATAGTCATAAATGGTGAAAGGAACTCCGTAGTTTTTGCAATTTTTTTTAGCCCGCCGATTATAACAAGCCAGGTTAAAAAAGCAATAATTACACATGATAGTAACTGTGGTGTTCCAAATTCATTTTTTAAAATAATTGACATTGAATTGGATTGAATTGAAGTTGTTGCAATCAAAGTTTTAACAGCAAAAGCAATTGCAAAAGCGGTTGATAACCATTTTAAGTTCAATCCCTTTTTGATGTACACCATAGGTCCGCCTAAATAAGTACCGTCTTCATCTTTTTCACGAAAATGAAAACCCAATAAAGATTCAGAATACATTGTAGCCATAAGAATTATAGCAGAAATCCACATCCAAAAAATAGAACCTGGCCCCCCTGCTACAATTGCTGTCGCAACACCGGCTATATTTCCATTACCCACCATTCCGGATAAAGCTGACATCAATGCTTGAAGTGGTGTTATATTACCGTCGCCTGTTATTGTTTTTGAGTTTTTTAATTCACGAAATGCTTGGGGAAGTTTTCTAAATTGAATTCCTTTTAATCTAAAAGAAAAATATACACCACTGCCCAGAATAAACACAAGCATTTGTGGTCCCCAGATAAAGTCTGCAATGTCTTTTATAATTTTAAATAGATCCATAAATAGGCTGAAAGAAAGTTTAACTTAATTACTCATCTTACACAAAAAGTGAACAGTGAAAAGATGACATCTTTGTTTACTGAATTGAATTCAAATAAAATGATAACTCTTTAACGAAATAGAGACTTTATTTTCTTAATTTACCGTCATCTTTCAGCTTTGCGTAACATCAGTTAATTATTAACTTACATTACGCAATATGATTTGTGAATTGCCACGACTTTTAAGTCGTGGCAAGAAAACACTACGAAAACCGGGCTTTAGCACAAATTGTTTTGTTTTTTTTT
>PFVA01000196.1 GCA_002790365.1 Ignavibacteriales bacterium CG_4_9_14_3_um_filter_30_11 | reverse complement strand
AGTCCAGAATTTTGAGGTCTTTTTAATCCACGCCCTAAAGGGCGTGGCAAGTCAAAAACAGATTTTGCGTAACATCAGTTAGTTATAAGAAAACTGTTGCACAAGTTAGCCGAAACTGCCTGCCTCGCAGAAGGCGGGGGCGTCCGCTTGTCTGTCCCACTTCGCGGGGATTGGCTTGTTATGTGCGATGTTCTATAAAATATTACAAAAAAGGACGATGCCTTAGTATAATCTCCGGATCATTTTCAAATGATTTTTTCAGAATAATAAATACCTCTAACATCAAAAGGACGGTATAGAATTTTGGCAAAATGATTATCCCAATTTTCGTCTTTTGCTAATGCTTTTCTTGCCTCTTTGAACTTCCATCCTCTTGTATCTTTAAGTTTGTATCTATTTTTTAATGAAGTATTATCAATTAATAAACTTCTAAATTCTTCGATTCATCGCTTTAAAACCAATTCATCAAAATCAATTACAAATTTATCTCTGGCGGTTACAATACCAGTAATATTTATTGGGAATATTTCTTGAATTGATGTAAAACTTTGATACTCTTTTATATGATCTTCATTTCTTGGTATCAAAAAGTAGAATGGCGTCTGGGGTTCAAGAATATTCCACTTAACATTTTTAATGTTGTGCTTGTTGAGCCAATCGTATTTGGTTATTCTTAAACCGTAAATTTCTGCGTGATAAACTTTAGCCATATTATTTTCTTTTAATGTTTTTTTTGAGTTTTTGTTGGAGGCAAAAAATTATCGCCGGTAATTACATTTTTGCCTGTTTTTTGTTCAAGAGCTTTTCTTGCGTCTTTTGCAATCTTACCGCCTTTTTTTGCGGGAATTTTATTTTCTTCAAATCCTTCTGCTTTTTCAACTTCCGCAATTTGTCTTGTTGAAAGTTCTGCCAAAGCTGTGAATATCAACTCGGCTTCACTCATATGGTCGCGAAGGTTTTGTGTTTTTAATCCCTTCAAAGATTTATGTTCTTTAACCGTTAACTCGCTCCACTCTTTGTGAATGATATTGGTAAGAATTGCAAACTTATCATCCTTTTTTATACCGTGCCCGCTCCAATAGTCTGTAAGTTTGTTTCTTGTTTCCTGGCTAAGCATTCTTTGCTGAATCCATTTTTCGCTTCTGCCATACTTTTTCCAATATTCGCGGGAACGGTTTAATGCTTTTTCGGGATTATTCATTTCGTCCAATCTTTCGTAACCAACTTTTGCGAGCCAGAGTTTTATCGGTTCGGCTTTTTTGCTTGGCACTGATTGAACAAGGCGGAGTATGGTTTCTGCATCTGCAACATCGGTTTTATAATTTTTCCCGTCTGCAGCTACTAATTTCAGTTGGTGACAATTTGTCACCGACTCATTTCCCTCATTTTTCAATCGCCTTTTTAACTGATTCCAATACTTCCTTGCTGTCTGGTAATCTGGCTGTTCAATTAATGCAGCAACAATATCGATGACCGAGAAAAGCCACTTTTCTTTTTCTTCATCATAATGACGGCGGATTTTGAACGATTCAAAAATGGCTAACGAATTTTTCTTATTCATTTTTGTCTCTTTATCTCTTTTTATATTTTATCATAAAACAAACAGCTATGTCTTGTTGAATTTAAACTTTTTTAAGCGGTTAGTGTGCGTTTAATTACTTGTGAGTTTTTTATAAGATTTATTTATTAAGCTCACAACCCAATCTATCTCTGAACCATTTTCAACAAAACATTCAACTTCACCCATTCCCCAATGTCCGATTTTTGAAACATCACGAACTCTTAAACTTTCTTCTTCTGATAAATCTTTAAAGTCAAGATTAACCCATAGTTTCAATCCGGATTTTAGCCCACATATTTGACAAAAACTTTTTGTGTCGACAAGTAGGCTTATATATCTTTTAGTCGGATTTTCAGAAAATTCTAATTTCGCATTTTTTAACTCTTTGCGTAATTTTTTGTATTGTTCATAACTCTCGTTCCATTTGCCATCTCTAAATTGATTTTTAATTGTCCAATTTTTTCCTTCATCATTATTCTCGTCTGATGAATCAGAGGCGTATACCGTCTCGTGTAAATCGGAATTGATATGTAAGGTAAATTGTTTTAACGCCATTTCAATATCATCTTCACCGAACTTGTGACCAAGAATTTCTTTAACTGATTCATTAATTATTCTAACAAATTTTTTGTCTGCCGATTGAAATAAATTTTCGATCGCCTTTTTTATCGTAGTAAACAATGAAATATTTCTGGAATAATTTAACAAATGGTCTTTCTCAAAAGATTTCTTACATAGTTTTTCAACAACTTCTTCGTCGATTTTATCTGACAATGTAAATTCTTGAAGCAATTTATCTTTCCCAATTCCTTTCAATTCGGAATAGTAAATTTTGTAAGTGTCGCCATTAGTAATAATCAACAATGGAATACCACGATTAGCGCAATAATTTAGTTTTTCCATTATCATTTTATTGTCTGATAAAGGATTTGAAAGAGGTTTTGCTTCCACCAACAATTTTGGTATCTCTTTTATATAAAAACAATAATCAGTTCTTTTGCCAGCACTGTCATCGTCTTCGGGAACAACCTCTTCGGGATTTGAGAAATCCCAACCGAGATATTCAAAAAAAGGACGAATTAACCAATCTTTTGTTTGAGCTTCATTTATACTTTGTGATTTTAATTTTTTGAGCGATACAATTATTCTGTCTAAAGAAGTTGCCATATTATTTCCATTTTTATGATATTTAACTTAGAACACTAACGGCGGCGCAAATAACCGGCGCCCAAGAACAGTAATGCCACTTAAAAAACAACTGCCGAAGATTAAGCAAACTGTGCTTATCTTTCCGTTTATGTCAAGCACAGTTTTCAAGTTAATTAATTAACTTATGTTACGCAATATGATTTGTGAATTGCCACGACTTTTAAGTCGTGGCAAGAAA
>PFVA01000264.1 GCA_002790365.1 Ignavibacteriales bacterium CG_4_9_14_3_um_filter_30_11 | reverse complement strand
TCTACCTCCGCTAAACAATTAAATTCGTTTTCATTTGCTTGTATAATATCTACATTTTCCGCCCACTCTGAAAAGTCAGTAATTGTTCTGAATTCTCTTTTCATATTCTGCCCGACTCTTCTTGCCATAGAATGGACATCAAAATAAATTGGTCCGTTAAAATTTTTACGAACATTTTTAAGCTGGTTTAATGTTATGTCAAACCCTGTTATCATATTCAAAAGTATAGCATCAAATTTGTTTAGAGCTTCATATTTTATAAATAATGAAGAATTTATACTGTTGTATTGTTCATCCCTTTCTTTATCTTTATAAATATTAAGAGTAACTGTCGGAATTAAGTCACTCCAAATCAAATATTTTTTATTAACTTTATCATATTCTTCTTTAAAGTATTTATAACTTTTTTTTTCAACTGATGTTATTAAGTAAATTTCATCGGAGGGTTGAATTATTGTATTCAAACCGAGAATTGTATAATAAATACCCCCTGCTTGTATTATTTTTAATGAAGGAGTTTTAATATTATCTACTACCGATTGGCCGATAACTAGTATTTTCATAACCGTTTATCATTTAAAAATTGTTAGATTATAATAACCATATTATAATTCATAGTTAAATTATTATTGATTTATGTTAAATAAAAACATTTAAAGAGGAAAACATGAAAAAAATATACTCTATACTTTTTTATTCACTTACAATTTTTTCAACAATTATTCTGCCGCAGAATGTAAATGAAATAATTACAGAATCAAACTTAAAAATAAATCTAGAAGTTCTTGCCTCTGATCTGTTTGAAGGAAGAGAAGCAACAACAAGAGGTGAAAAACTTGCTCAGCTTTACATTATAAGTCAGCTTAAAAAGAACGGGGTAAAACCTTTTTTTGCAAATGGATCCTATTTACAACAATTTGACTTAAATGTTGAGACAAATGATGAAAACTCTAAATTATCATTTATTAATGATGGTGTTTCAACTGAGCTTAATTTCATTGATGATTTCTTTTTAGCCAGGGGATCAAGTATAGATAATCTTAAAGATTCTTATCAATTAGTATTTGCAGGTTACGGAATAACTGCTGATGATTTAAATTATGATGATTACAAAAATATAAATGTAAACGGTAAAATAATTCTAATACTGGATGGAACTCCTACTGATACAACTAAAGATTTTTCAAAATATTCCGACCTTAGGAGTAAAACTGAAAATGCAAAAAAACATGGTGCTGCAGGTTTAATTGTTCAGGCAAGCAATCAAATACTTTCCTTCTGGCCAAGACTTGTTTCATTTTTAAAAAGACCGAGTTTTATTTTACCTGAAAAAAATGATAATGATACTACCGGCTTTGTTTCAATTTATATAAATAATAAATCCTTCAAAAAAATATTGAATACACAAAATGTTAACTTTGAAAAGTTAACAAATGATTTGCAAGAAAATAAAACCACCAAACCAATTGAGTTTAATGGTGAGTTGAAAATACATTTTAAGAAAAATATTGAAGTAAAAGAAAGTGCAAATATTATTGGACTCATTGAAGGAAATGATCCAATTCTTAAAAATGAATATGTTGCGATTGGTGCTCATTATGATCATCTTGGAATTATTGATGGTAAAGTATTCAACGGGGCAGATGATGATGGTTCAGGCACTGTAACAATTATGGAAGCGGCAAAAACACTTGCTAAAACAAAAGCAAATAAAAGATCGATATTAATAATTTTTCATGCCGGAGAAGAAAAAGGGTTGCTTGGTTCAAGATATTTAACTAACAACCTTGAGTTAATTAAAGACAAGAAAATAATTGCTCAAATTAACCTAGATATGATTGGAAGAATGGCTACAGATTCAATTTATTCCATCGGTTCTGATAAACTTAGCTCAGAGTTAAAAAATATTATTGAAGATGTAAACTCGAAAACAGTAAAATTCTATTTAGATTATAAATATGATGACCCAAATGATCCTAACAGATTTTATTACAGAAGTGATCATTTTAATTATGCTAAACACGGAATACCAATTGTTTTTTTCTTTGATGATATGAGAGAAGATTATCACAAAGATACCGACGAAGTTGAAAAAATTAATTTTAAGAAGTTGAAAAGAATATCCTGGCTTGTATATGGTGTTACATTAAGAATTGCTAATTTAGACCACAGATTAACAGTCGATAAACCAATTTCAAATGAATAATATTTTTTTGGTAAATTTGTGTACTTATTTATAAACAATAATCTTATACTATGAAGATAGGGATAACCTGTTATCCAACTTACGGAGGAAGCGGTGCTATAGCTACAGAACTTGGAAAAGCTTTGGCTTTAAAAGGGCACGAAGTACATTTTATTAGTTATGCCCGTCCATTCAGACTTGGTGAATTTGTTGAGAACATTGTATTTCACGAAGTTGAAATGAGCAGTTATCCCCTCTTTGAATTTCCGATGTATAGTTTAGCTCTTGCAAGTAAAATGGTAGAGGTTGCGGATTATGAAAAGTTAGACCTTATGCATGTTCATTATGCAATTCCACACGCTGTTAGTGCATACCTTGCTAAGCAAATGCTAAAAGATAAACGAGATATAAAGATCATTACAACTCTGCACGGAACAGATATTACTTTAGTTGGTTTAGAACCATCTTTTCTCCCAATGGTAAAATTCAGCATTGAAGAAAGCGATGGAGTCACAGCTGTTTCAAGATTTTTAAAAGAAAAAACAATAACAAATTATAATATTGATAAAGATATTGTTGTTATTAATAATTTTGTGGATGCAAATCTTTATATGCCAAATGTATCTTCAAAACTTAGAGAACACATAGCTCCAAATAATGAAAAAGTAATTGTTCATACTTCAAATTTCAGGCCTGTTAAGAGAGTACCGGAAACAATAAAAATTTTAGATATTGTAAGAAAAGAAATTCCGGCAAAATTAGTTTTAGTCGGCGATGGACCTGACAGATCTGAATGCGAAAGACTTTGCCGTGAATTAAAATTATGTGATCATGTAAAATTCCTTGGTAAACAAAACGGATTGGTGGATATTTTAAATGCATCAGATCTTTTTTTAATTCCTTCACAATCAGAAAGTTTTGGATTAGCAGCACTTGAGGCAATGTCTTGCGCACTTCCTGTTATAAGTTCAAGCGTTGGCGGATTGCCTGAACTTATTAAACACAACGAAACCGGATTTATAGCTGAAATAGGTGATATTGGAAGAATGGCTAAATATGCTATTGAATTGTTTTCTAACAAAAGAAAATATGATCTGTTTTCAAATGCTTCTAGAAAAAGAGTTGAAAATAATTTTGATAAAAAAATTGTAATTCCTGAATATGAAAGTTTTTACAATAAGATTATGAATTCATAAAATGAAAATCTATTGTTCGGGACCAATCAGCGGAGATACTGAATATCAAGATTCATATTTAGAAATAATAAGACACATTACATCTAAAAATCACACAGCCTTTTCACAGTTGAATAAAGAATTTAACACACCTGATGATATATCTGACCGTGATATTTATATGCGTGATATCAATTGGATTGAACACTGTGATTTATTAATTGCTGAAGTTTCAGGTTCAAGCACAGGTGTTGGTTTTGAAATTTCTTATGCTCTTCATCAGAAAAAAATACCAATACTTGCACTTGCACATTCAAATGTAAAAAGAGTAACAGCCATGTTAACCGGTTGTGATAATAAATTACTTACATTAAAAAGATATTCATCTATTAAAGAGATGAATGATTATACAGATGAATTTATTTCAAATCACAAAATATAAAATTAATTGACTGAAAAAGAATTCATAAATAAATGGAAATCTGAGATAAGCAATGAAGGTGTTAAAAATTTCCCTTCAGATTTTTTAATCACACAAGACTGCAGCGAATATGATTTAAATGAAAAATCATTAATGATAGGAGAAGAATTCTTTGGTAAATATGAAATTTTAGATGCTAAAGGAAATGTGTTTTTACAAGTTGATGATTATTTACAGGCAAAATATTTAGTTTATGCAAGCAAAAATAAAATACAAAAAGTAAATATGCCTAACAGCAGCTTAGAATTAAAAAAGATTTTAGCAGATTATGAAAAATATTTAGACTCGCTATTATTA
>PFVA01000242.1 GCA_002790365.1 Ignavibacteriales bacterium CG_4_9_14_3_um_filter_30_11 | reverse complement strand
GTAATGGAATTTTTACTTATCAATCATCCATTAGACTGCCCTATTTGTGATGAAGCAGGTGAATGTAAACTACAGGATTATGCTTATAAACATTCTTCCGGAGAAAGCAGATTTGTTGAAGAAAAAACTCACAAAGATAAACGAGTTGAACTTGGACCAAGAGTTATGTTTGACGCAGACAGATGTATCTCCTGTTCACGCTGTATCAGATTCTGTGATGAAATAGTTCGTGAACCTGAACTTACTTTCATTAAAAGAGGCAACGGAGTAACCATTTCCACTTTCCCCGGTAAACAAATGGAAAACAAATATTCAATGAACACTGTTGATATTTGTCCTGTTGGCGCACTTACAAGCAGAGACTTTAGATTTCAGTCAAGGGTGTGGGATCTATCTTCAAATCCTTCTATATGTATGGGATGCTCAAGAGGATGTAACACAGATGTTTGGGTAAGAAATAATGAAATAAAAAGATTAACCCCAAGATTAAATGAAGAAGTTAACAGTTATTGGATGTGTGATGACGGCAGATTAAATACATTTAAATTTATAAATGAAAATACAAGGGTTGACGGACCACATAAAAGAAAAGACGGAAAATTAATTCAGATTGGTTGGGATGAAGCCCTTGCAAATTGTGCATCTGAAATTAAAAATATTTCTAACAAACAAATAGCATTCATCGGATCAGCTTTTGCTTCCTGCGAAGATAATTATCTGCTTTCAAAATTTGCTAAAGGAATAATTGGAACCAAAAATATTGATTTTGTTAGACACACAGATAAAAATTTTGGTGATGATCTTTTACGCAAAAATGATATTACTCCTAATACTATGGGTGCTGAATTAGCCGGAGTAACACCAGCCCAAGGCGGAATGAATTATGATTCAATAATTAAAGGGATCGAGAATTTTAAAATTAAAGCATTGTTTGTAATGGAAGAAGATCTGCTAATTGTAAATCCCGAATTGGAAAAATCTATTTCTGATCTGGAGTTATTGGTTGTACTAACTTCTAATTTTAACAAAACAACTAAGTTTGCTGATTATGTTTTTCCTGCCGCAACTTATGTTGAAAAAAACGGGACTTTTGTAAATTTTGAAGGAAGAATTCAAAGAATAAAACCATCAATTGAAACCGCTGATTTGGACAGAGCTTTGGACGGAATGGAAATGAGCAGACTGGATAAATTTGGAACTAAATTTGACCGTTGGGCTAAAGGTAATAAAAGAGATGCAAGAGCAAGCTGGAAAATTATCTCAGGACTTTCAATTTTATTTGAGAAAAAATTAAAATATAAAATGGCTGAAAATGTTTTCGATGAAATCAGCAAAAAAGTTGAAGCATTTTCCGGTTTGGATTATGATGTTATCGGCAACAAAGGTTGTATGCTTAAATTAAAAGAAATAACTGAAACTGTTTAGGGACATTAAAATTAATGACAATACTAATATCAATATTATTCACATTAGGAAAAATTGTTGTTCTGCTTACACTGATTTTATTAACTGTTTCATACCTGGTTTATTTTGAAAGAAGAATTAGTGGTTGGATACAAAACAGATTTGGCCCAAATAGAGTAGGCTGGGAGGGTGTTTTGCAGCCTTTTGCCGATGTTTTAAAATTGCTAATGAAAGAAGACATTGTTCCTGACAATGCAAATAAAAAAATACATGCATTAGCCCCAATGATAGCTTTGTTTATAGCATTTAGTACTTATGCAGTTTTACCATTTGGTCCTACTGTTGAAATATTTGGTTATAAAGTTGCTCTTGTTGTAGCTGATGTTAACATAGGAATTTTATATGTGATTGCACTTACATCTATCGGTGTATATGCAATAACATTTGCCGGATGGTCCTCTGGAAGTAAATACTCGTTGCTCGGCGGTATTCGTTCTTCGGCGCAGATGATCTCCTATGAAATATCAATGGGATTTTCAATCGGCGGAGTTTTATTATTATCGCAATCTCTTCGTCCAACAGAAATTATTCTTGCTCAGTCAGGTTGGATGTGGAATGCATTTATTCAGCCTATAGGTTTTATTACATTTTTAATTTCAGCTTTTGCTGAAACAAACAGACTTCCATTTGATCTTCCTGAAGCCGAACCTGAATTAGTCGGTGGTTTCCATACTGAATACAGCAGTATGAAGTTTGCAGGATTCTTTTTAGCAGAATACGCAAATATGATAATTGCTTCAGCTTTAATTGTAACTTTATATTTAGGCGGATGGCAACTACCATTGATCAATGCACTTGGCTTGCCAAGTGGAGTTATAATTGCACTTCAGATATTAGGGTTTTTGTTTAAGATGGGATTATTGTTATTTTTCTTTATATGGGTTAGATGGACTGTCCCAAGATTCAGATATGACCAACTTATGAATTTAGGATGGAAAGTAATGTTTCCGTTATCTTTAATTAACTTAATTTGGGTTGCTCTATTAATAATGGTTTTTAATTTTTAAATTGAAAAGATATTCTTTCGGAGAATAAATGGCACAGAAAAAGAGATTGAAAGATTTAACTTTTTGGGATAAGATTTATATCCCCGCCATTTTAAAAGGTCTGGCTCTTACATTTAAAAATTTACTTGGGCCAAAGTTTACTCTAAAATATCCTGAAGAAAAATATATTCCATCAGGTTCTTACCGCGGCCGCCCGGTATTGGTAGAAGAAAAAAATGGTGTTGAAAGATGTGTGGCCTGCGGACTTTGTTCAAGAGTTTGTCCTGCACTGGCAATTGAAGTGCAAGCAGCAGAGACTGAAAGTGAAAAAGAAAGATATCCTGAAAAATTTGAAATTAATATGCTTCGCTGTATTTTCTGCGGATTTTGTGAAGAAGTTTGTCCTGAAGAAGCAATTGTTATGAGCAAGGATTACGAAATGGCTTTCAGCAACAGAGAAGATGGAATTTACGGA
>PFVA01000219.1 GCA_002790365.1 Ignavibacteriales bacterium CG_4_9_14_3_um_filter_30_11 | reverse complement strand
AACAGTTATTTTATTCCCAATGTAAAAGCAACAGCTTATTGCTGCAGAACAAACCTGCCCCCAAATACGGCTTTTCGTGGTTTCGGCGGACCGCAGGGAATGTTCGTGATTGAATCTGCAATTGCAAAAGCTGCGGAAGAAATGG
Organism: Ignavibacteriales bacterium CG_4_9_14_3_um_filter_30_11; assembly: GCA_002790365.1. Taxonomy (GTDB): domain Bacteria; phylum Bacteroidota; class Ignavibacteria; order Ignavibacteriales; family Ignavibacteriaceae. The sequence continues at coordinate 2,859 of PFVA01000219.1, read as the reverse complement.
GAATTAATAAAATTGATTTGCAAAAGAAAAATCTGTTGAAAGATGGTGACGAATTTCCTTACGGACAAAAAACAGAACACTGCAGAATAAAAAGATGTTTTACTGAAGCAGAAAAAAAATATGATCTTAAAAAAATGCAAAGGTCAGTTCTAAGTTTTAATTCAAAAAATATATTGTTTAAAAAAGGTTTGGCAGTAATGCCTGTTACTTTCGGTATTTCATTTACAAGTACATTTATGAATCAGGCAAGTGCACTTGTTCACATTTATACTGACGGAAGTATTTCTGTAAGTACTGCTGCAGTTGAAATGGGACAAGGTGTAAATGAGAAAATAAGAAATGTTGTGCAAAATGTTTTTTCCGTAAATCTAAAAAGAATAAAAATTGAAACAACAAACACTTCCCGTGTTGCAAATACATCACCAACTGCCGCCAGTAAAGCCGCTGATCTAAATGGTTTTGCAACCAAAAAAGCCTGTGAAATAATTCTGGAAAGATTAAAAAAAGCAGCAGCAAAGGAACTCAATGTAAAACAATACCAAAATATAACAATTCAAAAAGAATATATTTATAACAAAAAAAACAAAACCAAATTAACTTTTGATAAATTAATTCAGATTGCATATTTAAACAGAATTTCGCTTTCAGCTCAGGCTCATCATTCTACCCCAAATATTCATTTTGACAAATCAAAAGAAAAGGGACAACCATTTGCTTATCATTCTTATGGTGTTGGAATTGTAGAAGCTACAGTTGACTGCATTCGCGGAACTTATGAAATTGATTCAGTAAAAGTTGTTCACGATTTTGGAAAAAGTCTGCAGCCGATTGTTGATAAGGGTCAGGCGGAAGGCGGAATTGTTCAGGGAATTGGATGGATGACAATGGAAGAAGTTCTTTATAGCAAAGAGGGACAATTATTAGCAAATGCACTATCAACTTACAAAGTGCCTGATATTCATTTTGCACCGACAGATATTCAAGTACTTTTTCTTGAAGATGCACCAAATCCTTACGGGCCTTACAAATCTAAAGCTATTGGTGAACCTCCTCTTATGTATGGAATAGGTGCTTATTTTGCAATAAGAAACGCTATTAAAGAATTTAAGCCTGAAAAAAACCTTCAATTTAAAGCTCCTATGACCCCGGAATATGTACTGCTTTCTTTGTATAAAATTTAATAGCTTATTAAATTTTTTCTTCTTAGTTTATTCTAAGCCTGTAAAAACAAATAAAATTTTTTATAAATTTTAATCGGAGTTAAAAATGAGAAATTTAATTTTTATTGTAGTAATATTTTGCTTAATCATACCGCAAATTAATTCTCAAACAAATGAAGAATTAATGACAGAAATTCAGGAATTGAATAATCAATTTGCTAAGCTTATGATAGCAAAAGATTTTAATAATTTGTTGAATATGTATACCGATGATATTTATTCTCTGCCAAGTTATTCCAATATCATTCATGGTAAAGAAGAAATGATAGCTGCAAATGAAATTGAAAAACGAACCCATTCTAAATGGTTATCTTTTAATCTTTACACAAAAGACATAATTGAAGAAGGTAATCTAGTAATTGAAATTGGTGAATATAATTTGGCTATTGAAATGCCAGGTGGTACGCCGCCAATAACCGATATGGGTAAATATGTAAATATTTGGGAAAGGCAAAATGATGGCACACTAAAAATTAAAGTAGATATATGGAACACAAATTTAAATCCCTGGGCTCCGATGGATGAAATACCGGAAGCAAAATAATAAAAATTAATATTTTTTTATTATATTTTTAAGGCGGACAAATTTATGTTCGCCTTTATTTTTTTAAATTGTAATTCAAATGAACAAAGAAAAAATTTATATACTATTAGAAAGTCAAATAGATGAAACAGATTTTAATAATTTTAAAAAAACTATTGAAAATATTAGGTCAAAAATCCCCCAAAATAAAAAAGCACCAAATCAAAATGATCTTTCTTTTGTAATAGAAGATTTAGATCAAATACTCTCCAGCAAAACTTTAGACAGGGCAAAATATTATTTAAAAAGAACTTTAAAAGCACTAACCAAAGTAAAGACTAATAAAATAAACGATATAAATCTTAATCGGTGGAAAAATTATCAAGATATAATTACTGACAGTCTTTGGCTAATTGGTAAAAGAGATAAAACCGGCGCACACAACGGAGCTTATTGGGGAAATTTTGTACCGCAAATTCCTAATCAATTAATTAAAAGATATACAAAAAAAAATGACTGGGTTCTTGATACATTTCTTGGCAGCGGTACAACATTAATCGAATGTAAAAGATTGGGAAGAAACGGAGTCGGTGTTGAGTTATTATCAAAAGTTGTTAAACTAGCCAAAGAAAATATCGATAAAGAAAATAATCCTTACGAAATAAAAACCGAAATAATAAAAGGAGACAGCACCTCTATTAATTTTAAAGAGGAAATAGAAAAATTAAAAACAAAAAACTTTCAACTTGTAATTATGCATCCGCCTTATTGGGATATAATAAAATTCAGCAAAAACAAAAAAGATCTATCAAACACAAAAACACAAAAAGAGTTTTTAAAAAATTTTGGGGAAATAGTTGATGGAGTAACTCCTGTCTTACAAAAAGGAAGATACTTAGCGGTTGTTATTGGAGATAAATATTCAAATGGAGAATGGATTCCACTGGCATTTAACACAATGCAGGAAGTATTGAATAGAGGCTATAAATTAAAATCCACAATTGTTAAAAATTTTGATGAAACTAAAGGTAAGATGAAACAAAAAGAATTGTGGAGATACAGAGCTTTAGCAGGAGGATTCTACATTTTTAAACACGAGTATATTTTTATATTTCA
>PFVA01000081.1 GCA_002790365.1 Ignavibacteriales bacterium CG_4_9_14_3_um_filter_30_11 | reverse complement strand
GGTTAACCCCGCTATATAAAATGTTTTATAAAAACATTTTATATAGCGGCCTTCGGCAAAAAATTCATTTCCAATGAATTTTTTGGGTTAATTTTATCTTTTTGTTTACAATTCTCTTAAATTGTCCGATACCTTATTTTAAATTTTTATAATTCTAATCTTTATTAATGCGTGAACTAAAAAATAAAATTCAACAGCTTGAAAACATTTCAAGACAGCTTGAGCCTTCAACTGAAGAGAGAAAAAAAACAAGAGATAAAGTAGTTGACTACACTGAAGATTTTATTGACAATATTTATGACATAAAAGCTTTTAATTTATCTGATAATACAGGACAGGGATTACTTGAATTACCTGTTTCAGAAGAGCCTGTAGAAATTGAAAAATTGATAAAACTCTTCAAAGAAAATGTGGACTTCCCCAATTTGAACCCTGCTTCAGGCGGACATTTGGGTTACATTCCCGGAGGCGGACTTTATAACTCGGCACTTGGAGACTACCTTGCTGATATAACAAACAGATATGCAGGATTATTTTATGCTGGTCCCGGTGCAGTTAGAATGGAAAATATGCTCATCCGTTGGATGGCAAATATTGTCGGATTCCCTGCCCAAACCGTCGGCAATTTAGCTTCGGGAGGAAGTATTGCAAATCTTATTGCAATTGTAACAGCAAGGGACTCTTTTAGTTTAAAAGCCGAACAAATACCTAACTCTGTTATTTATCTTTCAAAGGAAGTTCATCACTGTATTGATAAAGCAATTAGAATAGCAGGGCTGAAAGAATGCAAACTAAATTTTGTCGGTTTAGATGAAAATTATAGAATAGATCCCAAAGCATTAAAAAATGAAATTGAAAAAGATAAGCAAGAAGGTAAAATGCCTTGGCTAATTATTGCTTCTGCCGGAACTACAGATTTTGGTGTAATAGATCCATTAGATGAAATTGCAGAAATTGCACAAAATAAAATGTGGTTTCATATTGACGGTGCTTACGGAGCTTTTTTTGTTTTATCAGAAACCGGTAAACCAAGATTAAAAGGAATGGAAAAGGCTGATTCGCTGGTAATGGATCCGCACAAAGGATTGTTTTTACCTTACGGATTAGGCGTTGTGCTTGTTAAGGATAAAAAAAAATTAAATTCTGCTCATTATTATAAAGCTAATTATCTGCAGGATGCAGTTGCATTGGAAGAGGAACCATCGCCTGCAGATCTTTCACCTGAACTGACAAAACATTTTAGAGGGTTAAGACTTTGGCTTCCACTTATGTTGCACGGAGTAAAACCATTCAGAGCAAGTTTAGAGGAAAAAATTCTATTGACCAGATATTTTTATGAAGAGCTAAAAAAAATAGACGGTTTTGAAATGGGTCCGGAACCGGAACTTTCTGTGGCATCTTTTAGATACATCCCCAAAACAGGCGATGCAAATAAATTCAATCAATTATTATTAAAGGAAATTCACAAAGACGGTAGAGTATTTCTTTCATCTACAAATGTTGACAATAAATTTATAATTAGAATTGCCGTACTGTCTTTTAGAACACATCTGCAAACCATCGATCTAACAATACAAATTTTAAAAGAAAAAGTTTCGCATCTTTTAAAAGATTGGAATTAATATTATTATTTTAGGTAATTATTTATCATTGATTTGATGCTTTGTAAAAGTTAATTTAGCACAAAGATACACTTTAATGATTTATGAAATTATTTATTAAAATATTTATCCTCTCTTTCTGCAATACTTTATTCCTGTTTGGTTTATCTAAAAAAGATTCTACAGCTGAAGATTACTATTTAACGGGATTAAATTTTGTCAATTCTGGCGATATTATTAATGCAGAACATTTTTTAAAAAAATCATTAGACAAAGATAAAACCGCAAAAGCTGAATTTGAACTTGCAAAAATTTATATCTCGGAAAAAACAATTAGTGGAAGAGCAAAAGCAAGAGATCTGCTTACTAATGCACTATACAGGGAACCAAAAAATATTGAGATAAGACTTCTTAAAGCTGCATTGATGGAATCATTTAGTCCGGGCATGGCTTTTAATGAGTATGAAAAAGTACTTGAAATAGACAGCAGTAATGTCATTGCTCTTTTCCAACTTGGGAGATTTAAGGAAAATGATTTTAATGATTATCATAAATCAGTATTTAAAGATGATCCATTCAGCCCTGAATTAAGCTACGAAGAATTTGCCTTAGAAGATTTTAAAGAGTCAGAAAAATATTTTTTAAAATTATTAAAATTTTATCCTGATAATTCACAAGCACTACTCCATTTAAGCACATTATATGAAGACCTTGGTAAACCGGAAAAAGGTATTCCCCTTTTAGAAAAATTGACTAAATTTGAGCCGCGTAAGTATTTAGCTCATCTGTATTTAGGACTATTATGTTATAAGAATTCACAAAATGGGCAGGCTTATTATGAATATAAAAAAGCTTTGGAGTATATGAATACGGTAGAGAGAGAAGATTTTACTTTCAACTCCGTAAAAGAGTTGATCAAGCCAATATTTAATGATAAGATTAAAGATTTTTCTGATTCAGAATTAAGACAATTAATTGATGAATATTGGAAAATAAAAGAACCTCTTTATCTTACAAAATACAATGAAAGAATCCTTGAACATTATTCAAGAGTTGCATACGCAAATCTCAGATTTAGTTTACCAATTAAAGATCTTGCAGGATGGAAAACAGACCGCGGTGATATTTATCTGCGCTATGGTGAACCAATAAACAGAGTAAGATTCCGCCCGCATATAAATGCAGGAGGAAGAACACAGGTTAATTTAAAAACCGATGTCTGGTATTACACAGATATGGTTTTCGGTTTTACTGATGATTTTATGAACGGAAATTTTAGATTCAGCACACCGGCACCGGGGAGCAGATATGTATCACAGTTTGCGGGCGACAGCTACAGATTTGCAAACTATGTAAAAAATGTAAGAAATGAAGTTTATGAACCTAAATTTGACGGACCAAAATTTAAAACACCATTTGATATTGTCCAATTTAAAGATTTAAAGAATTCTACAAAAACTGATGTTTATATAAGTTACGGACTAACAGCCAACGACACTTTAATCAGAAATGGAAATTATATTTACCCCCATATTGCCGGATTTTTTTACAGCGATTTATACTATAACTTAAAAAATTCTGTCGTTGATACGGTAAATATTATTACTAAAGATAATCTCGTAAATATTGTTAAAGATAGCAGTTTACTTGTCAACTCATTAAAATTAAATCTATCTCCTGATTCCGGTTATTTTGCTTTGGAGATAATTCGTAATATTGATAAAGGAGTTGCTTCTAATCGCGATAAAATTGCAGTTAAAAAATTTGATAACAATATTCTTGAAATAAGTGATCTAGTTCTGGCTTCTGATATTTCACTGGATGATAAAATAAATTATACATTAAAAAGAAATAAGATTAATATCCTACAAAACCCTTCCGGAATTTTTACACAAGAAAATAAATTATTTATTTACTATGAATTGTATAACTTAAACCTGAAAGGAGGGCTCGGAGAATTTGAGCAAACACTTACTCTTAAAAAAGCCAATGACAGATCAGGGATTAGTAAAGCGGTAAATTCAGTGCTGAATATCTTTGGAATAGGGAACGAAAACAAAGAAATAATATTAACTTCAAAATACCAGGCAACAGAAAAAGATACACAAATATATTTTCAAATTGATATGAATAATTATGAAGTGGGAGAATATTCATTAGAACTACTTATAAAAGATAAAATTTCCGGTACAGAAGTAAAAACAGAAAACTTCTTTGTTTGGAAGTAATATTATAAGTAGTATGATAGAGCGGTTCCAAATATTAAAGAATGAATACAGAATTAATTTTAAGTTAAGTCTTGTTGCTAGCCTTTTATTATGCATACTATTGTTTTTGTTCTTCCCTTTTATTGCTTCGTTTCCTCCTCCGCCTGCAGAATACCAGTCACTTTTATTTACAATAAATGATCTTGCCCCAATCACTCAGCAGGATAAACTTGCCAACCCAAAGCCGCCTGACCCTAAAATATTCACAATAGCAATAATTGATGAGCCGGAAATACTGCCTGACGAAGAAGTTAAACCAATAACCAAAGAAGAAACTAATAGCAATGGAAACGGAAACGACAGTATATCCGACAAAGGAACACCGCTAATATTACCGCAATTACCTTTTGTACCAAGACAGATATTAGAAGTTTTACCTCAAAATACAGATGAAAACATAAAGGGTTTAATTGTGATAAAGTTAAAAATAGGTACGGATGGAAAAGTAATTGAACATAAAGTTATCACTAATACTACTGGTTCACAAAAATATTCGCAGAGTGTAATTAATGCTGCTTATAAATCGAAATGGGAACCTGTAAAAATTAAAGCTAACAATGTAGTTTATTGGATTGAAAAAACTTATAGATTCAATTAATATCTAAATTATAAAATACTTCTTTATATTAAATCTTTTATAAATTCAAATTATAGATTTTTTAATAATGTCCGATATTCAAAAATTTCAACGAGGTAATGTTGCAATTATTTCTTTTGCACATTTTGTTCACGATACTTTCTCAGCATTTTTGGCTCCCCTTCTTCCATTGTTGATTGAAAAACTTAGTATCTCATTTACATTAGCGGGTTTTCTTACTATTGCCAGAGATTCAACTTCCATTATTAATCCTTTTATCGGATTGATCGCAGATAAAATAAGCATTAGATATTTTGTTATTGCCGCTCCATTAGTTACTTCAATTGTAATGAGTCTTTTAGGTGCGGCACCAACATATACTATTATAGTTATTTTACTTTTTATAAGTGGAATTAGTGCTGCTTTTTTTCATGTTCCTACACCTGTAATGATTAAAGAAGTTGCAGGAAATAAAATTGGGAAAGGTATGAGCTACTATATGCTTGGTGGGGAATTTGCAAGAGGACTTGGACCAATTGTTCTTCTGACAGCTATTTCTTATTGGGGAATGGAAGGAACTTACAGATTAGTAATCTTGGGTTTTTTTGCTACAATTTTTCTTTTTATAAAATTAAATAAGGTTAATGTCTCTGATAAAATTAAAAATCAATCAAAAGATTTAGGAGCAATAAAAACAATTAAAGTACACTCCCGAACAATAATAACTTTAACCGGGATAATATTTTTTATTTCATTTATGCGTGGATCATTAAGAGCATTTTTACCAACTTATTTAACAATTAAAGGAGAGAGCATTTGGATGTCAGGTATAGCTCTTTCTGTGATTTCTTTTGCAGGTTCAGCAGGTTCACTTCTTTCGGGCACTATGTCTGATAAATTTGGAAGAAAGAAAACACTTTTAATAATAGGTATTGCTTCACCAATTTTTTTATGGTTGTTAACAATTTTAGATAGTTTTTGGATAATACCGGTATTAATAATTCTTGGTTTATTTGTTCTTTCTGCAAATCCTGTTTTGCTTGCAATCATTATGGAATTAAAATCTAACAGACCTTCATTTATTAATGGATTATTGATGTCATTGATGTTTTTACTAAATGCATTTTGTGTTTTTATAACCGGTGTGCTTAGTGATTTACTTGGAATGGTAGTCACATTTAAAATTCTTTGCTTGCTTGGTTTATTCACTTTGCCGTTTATTTTTATGTTAGAGGAAAAGAAATAATTATAAACCATTAAAACAAATTAAAATTTAATTATTTTAATGTAACTGAAAATTATAAATCTATTTTAAAATGATAGAGATAGAAAACCTTCACAAAAGCTTTGACGGGAAACAAGTTTTAAATGGAATAAATCTTTCCATAAATACCGGTGAAACTATGGCTATTATTGGCAGCAGCGGATGCGGTAAAAGTGTTTTGATTAAACACATTGTAGGTCTGCTTTCGCCTGATAAAGGAACTGTTAAAGTAGAAGGAAGAATTATTGATAAATTGAGTCCAAAAGAATTATATGAAATTAGGAAAAAATTCGGTTTTCTTTTTCAAGGTTCTGCACTTTTTGATTCAATGACAGTTGAAGAAAATGTTGCTCTTCCTCTTGTTGAAAACAAAAGTATAATATCAGAAAAAGAAATTGAAAATATAGTTGCGGAAAAACTTGAATTAGTTGGTTTGCAGGGAACACAAAAATTAAAACCGGCAGGTCTTTCAGGCGGAATGAAAAAACGAGCAGCCCTTGCAAGAGCATTAATTACAGTCCCAGAATATATTCTTTACGATGAACCAACAACAGGACTTGACCCGATTATGTCAAACAATATTGATAACCTCATTAAAGACCTTTCGGAAAAATTAAATGTCACCTCTGTTGTTGTTACACACGATATGTACAGCGTAAAAAATGTTGCTTCTTCAGTGGCTATGATTTATGAAGGGAAGATATATTTTAACGGAAAGCCAAAGGACCTGCTAAATTCAAAGGATCAAGTAATTATTGATTTTATTGCCAGAACCTGTGTTTAACAGCAATAAATTACCTTTCATATATTATTTATAAATTATAATTTTTACTTAATTTCCTGCTAAATTCATTATATTTAGGGACTTATTTTTAGCTTAAAATGGAAAATTTTTGGGAAAAGAGAAAATACTTGTAACATCGGCTTTACCTTATGTAAACGGACCAATTCATTTGGGTCATTTAAGCGGCGCATATCTGCCTGCGGATATTTATGTGCGTTACAACAGACTAAAAGGCAACGATGTTTTATATATTTGCGGCTCTGACGAGCACGGCGTTCCAATTACAATTTCAGCTGAAAAAGAAAAAGTTACACCAAAAGTTATTATTGACAGATATCACAAACTGAATGAAGAAGCATTTGAAAAATTTGAAATGAGCTTTGATATTTATTCAAGAACAAGTCTGCCCGGACACCATAAAACAGCACAGGAATTCTTCCTTAATTTTTTTAATAAAGGAATTTTAAATGAGAAAAAAACAGAACAGTTTTATGATGAAAAAGCTCAAATGTTTTTACCCGACAGATATGTTGAAGGTACTTGCCCAAATTGCGGAAATGAAGAAGCAAGAAGCGATGAATGTGAAAACTGCGGAGCTCTTTATAAACCACACGAACTTAAAAATCCAAAAAGTAAAATTTCCGGCCAGACACCCGTTTTAAAAGAAACATCGCATTGGTTTTTCCCGCTTGGCAAATATCAGCCTGCACTAGAAAAATATATAAATGAAATGAATGAAAAATACGGATGGAAAGAAAATGTACTTCAGTATTGCAGAGGCTGGTTTAAAAATGGACTTGAAGAAAGAGCCGTAACCCGTGATCTGGATTGGGGAGTTAAAGTTCCTCTGGATAAAGCCGAAGGAAAAGTTTTATATGTATGGTTTGAAGCAGTTTTGGGATATATTTCCGCGACAAAAGAATATTCAAAAAAAGTAGGAAAAAAAGATCTTTGGAAAGATTATTGGCTGGATAAGAATACAAAGTATATCGCTTTCATAGGAAAGGACAATGTTGTTTTTCACTGCATTGTATTCCCTGCAATGCTTATGGCCTGGAATGTAAATGAAAATGATAAATACATACTTCCACAAAATGTACCGGCAAATGAGTTCCTAAATTTTGAGGGCAAGAAATTTTCAAAAAGCAGAAATTGGGGAATTGATGTACACGAATTTTTAGAAATCTTCCCTGCCGATCCTCTTCGCTACACACTTGCTGCAAGTCTGCCCGAGACAAGGGATTCAGATTTTTACTGGAAAGATTTTCAAGCACGAAACAACAGTGAACTTGCAGATACTTTAGGCAATTTTATTAACCGATCCTTTACATTTGTTAACAAACACTTTGAAGGAAGAGTACCACCAAAAGGTAAATTACAAAAAATTGATAAGGAAATGCTTGACCGATCCAAAGCTAATGCTAAAAAAGTTGGAGAGTTATTTTCAAATTTCAAAATTAAAGACGGTGTTTTTGAAGCAATGCAGCTTGCAAGAGATGCTAATAAATATTTCAATGATTCTGAACCTTGGGTATCAGTTAAAAAAGATAAAGAAAAATGTGCAACAACTCTTTATGTCTGCTTGCAAATTATTTATACTTTGGCTGAGATTTTTTATCCAGTTATTCCAAATTCTTCAAAAAAATTATTTAATATGCTTAATTCAAAATCAACTGAATGGGATAAATGCGGCGATGAAAATCTGAAACCGGATCATGTTTTGAATAAATCTGAAATATTATTTAATAAGATAGAGGATGAAGTGATTGATAAACAAGTTGATAATTTGGGCAAACCAAATTCAGAAGAAAATAATAAAGATGGTTTAATTATAATTGATGATTTTTTTAAAGTAGAATTGAAAGTTGCTCAAATTATGGAAGCAGAAAAAATCGAAAACAGTCAAAAGTTAATGAAATTAAAAGTAGAAACAGATAGTGGTAAAAGACAGATTATTGCCGGAATAGCCAAAGATTATACTTCAGATGATCTAATCGGCAATAAAGTTGTGATTGTAGCCAATCTAAAACCGGCCAAACTAATGGGATTTGAATCACAAGGAATGCTGCTTGCTGCAGAAAATGAAGAAGGAAAGCTAAAAATTATTACTGTAGATGATTCAATTAAAATTGGAACAAGAGTAAAATAATATTCGTTTAAAATAAATGTTATAAATCAAATAATTTCAATTCAAAAATTCTTTATAAAACTTAAGAGAGAGTAAAAATGTACCAAAAGTTCACTCAAATATTGATGATAATAATTTTTGCATGTTCCTTTATGTTGGCGCAGACTGAAAAAGATGAAATAATTGTTGCAAAATTCAAAGGTCAGAAAATTTCTTTACAAGAATTTGAAAACGCTTATTCCAAAAATGCCGGTGGAATTGATAATGCAAAAAAAGATTCTATCAATAGCTATTCAAAATTTTTGGATCTATATGTAAAATATAAAATGAAATTAGCTGAAGCCTACAGTAAGGGATATAATGACGATCCCGAAATTTTAAATGAATTAAATGAATATAAAGAAAGTATCGCATCCGGATATTTAATTGAAAAAAATTTAATTGAGCCTGAGACAAAGAAATTATATGAGAGAAGGAAATGGGAATATAGAGTAAGCCACATAATGTTCATTCCTCAAAAAGGAGCAGAAGATTCTACATATCAAATGGCAGAAACAATTTTAAAAAGTATTAAGGACGGAATTGATTTTGCTACACTTGCCAAAAAATATTCACAAGATCTAAATTCTGCAAAAGGAGGCGGTGATATATATTATATAACTGCAGGTTTCTTACCATTATCATTTGAAGATGCAGTATACGCTACAAAAGCCGGAGAAGTCTATCCAAATATTGTTAAAACACAATATGGTTACCATATAATAAAAGTAACAGAAAAAAGAGAAAGAGTGCCTGAAATTAGAGCCAGCCACATTTTAACCACTTTTGTTATTGATAATAAAATCGATTCAGCTAAAGCCTTTGCAACAGCAAAATTGATATTAGATAGTTTGAAAGCAGGTGGAGATTTTGCAGAATTAGCTACAAAATATTCAAAAGATACAGGCAGCTTATACAAAGAAGGTGACTTGGGATTCTTTAAGCGTAGAACAATGATTAAGCCTTTTGATGAAGCAGCTTTTAATCTAAAAAATGTTGGTGATATTTCTGATATAGTTACCACTAATTATGGTTATCACATAATTAAATTAACCGGTAAACTATCAATGCCAACATATGAACAAAAAAAACAAGAGTTGACTGATTTATTCAGAAAAAACAGATACGATGATGCTATTAATAAACTTGCCAAAAAATTAAAATCCACATATGGTTATAATTTTAACACAACAAATTTTGTTAAACTTGTTAAGATAACCGACACATTGATGGTTGGTCAAACTAATGATGAATTAGATAAATTAAGAGAATTGGAAATATTTAAAATTAAAGATAAATCCTATTCAATTAATGATGCATTAAACATTATTTACAGTAAACGAGAAAACTCACACCAGAAAATGACTCCTAATTTTTTATCAAAAGAAATTGAAGATGTTAGCAATGAAAAAGCCCTTCAATTAGAAGCTTCAAGATTAGAAGATTTAAATCCTCAATTTGCAAGCTTGATGAAGGAATACAAAAAAGGCATTCTTGTTTTCAAAATTCAGCAAGAAGAAATATGGAATAAAATAAAAATTGATAGTGTTAAACTTGAAGAATATTTTAACGAAAGAAGAAATAAGTATATGTTAAAAGACAGGGTTGACTTTACTGAAATTTTTTCAAAAAGTGATTCCTTAATTAATCATTATTTGAAATTATTAAAACAAGGTGAAAGTTTTGACACGCTTGCAACTAAATACACTGAAAGAAGCACCTATAAAGAAAAAGGTGGAAATTGGGGAATAAGAGAAGCTAATTTTAATGATATTACAAAAAAAGCTTTTACATTAATGAAACCAGGTGAAATTTCTGAACCTTTTCAAAATTTTGGCGGTTTTTCTTTAATCAGATTAAACAAAAGAGAGCCGGCACGCGAGAAAACATTTGAAGAAGCTAAAAATGAAGTTAGTGCGGCTTATCAAGAATTGCAGGCACATAATTTAGAAAATGAATATCTTAGAATTCTAAAAAACAAATATGAACCAGTACTTTACACAGATAGATTAAGTGAAGCATTTAAATAAAATTTCTTTAACAATTATTATTTGCTGTGTTTTTTACATAATTGGTTGTAAAAAAGAACCTAAACAAGTTAAGTATGTAGCAAAAGTAAATGAAACATATTTGACAGAAAGCCAGTTGAATGCAATTTTAGATTCCAATAAAATACATAATCTTACGAAGAATGAGATTATTAGGAATTGGGTTACTGATGAATTATTGTTCCAGGAAGCAAATAAAGAAGGAATTTTAAAGGAAAATGAATATAAAAATCTGATATCCAATTCTGAAAGGAAAATTGCCGGATCATTACTTTTAAAGAGAGTATTAGCAGAAGTTAAATTGAATATTACGGATGATAAACTAGAAAATTTCTATTTTGCTCATAAGAATGATTTTAAACTCTTTACTGATGCAACTCTCTTAAATAGAATTTCGTTCAGTGAAGAAGACAAAGCAATTTTATTTAGAAATACAGCAATAAAAAGTGGTTGGGATAAAGCCTATCATGTTTTTATTAATGATTCAATTTTAATTAATAATAGAACTAATCTACTTTTAAATGATTATCAGATTCAACCATTACTATTATTAAGAATAATTAAAGGGCTGAATAAAAATGAAGTAAGTCTGGTGTTACATTACACAGAGAAAAATTATGAGGTCATACAATTAATTGAAAGGTATAATAAAGGAACAATTCCTCCATTTCCATTAATAAAAGAAGAAGTAACTGAAATGTATTTTGCTCAAAAACAGCAATCATTTATTAAAAATTACTTAGATAATTTACGCTTAAATAACGACATTGAAATTATAAATTAGGTGCATATGAATTACAAAATAATATATCTTTTTTTGTTTTTAACAGTAAGCTTATTCCCACAGAAAATTGCTGATAAAATAGTTGCTGTTGTTGATAACGAAATAATTCTGCAAAGTGAATTAGACTTTCAGACAAATCTGTTAGCTTCTCAAAGGAAACTCGATCCAACTGATCCTGAATTAAAAAAGAAAGTACTTAACTCGATGATCGAGGATAAACTTGTCTACGCCCAATCCGATATAGATTCCATTAAAATAAGTGAAAGCGAAATAAATCAAAGAATAGATTATCAGATAAATGTTTTTACGCAGCAATATGGATCTTTAGAAAAAGTAGAGCAAGTTTATGGAATGAGTATAAGTAAAATTAAAAGAGAGTTGAGAGATGATGTTAAGAAAAATTTGATGGTACAAAAACTTCAACAAAAGAAATTTGGAGATGTAAATGCTACACGCAGAGAAGTTGAAGATTTTTATTATCAATTTAAAGACAGCTTGGGTATTATACCGGAAAAAGTAAATATTGCTCATATTTATAGAGACCCTGAAGCATCAAAAGAGACAATTAAAAAATATTATAAGTTTGCTGAAGATGTGAAAGATTCAATCTTAAAAGGAGCTGACTTTGCAATAATGGCTAAAAAGTATTCTGAAGATCCTGGAAGTGCTGCCAATGGCGGTGATCTTGGTTTTGTTAAGAAGGGTGTTTTTTATTCACAATTTGAGGCAGCAGCTTTTGCTCTTAAAGTGGGAGAGATCTCTCAAATAATTGAAACTCCTGTTGGGCTACATATTATTCAATTGCTTGAAAAAAGAGGCGAGTCAATTCACACTAGACATATATTAATTAAAATTCAAAAAGGTGAAGGAGCAGATTTCAAGGCTATCAATTTTTTAAACTCTGTCAGAGACAGCATTGTCAGATTTGATAGAGACTTTAAAGAAATGGCAAAAACTTACAGTAAAGACGATAACTCTAGTAATTTTGGTGGTGATTTAGGAACATTTTATTTAAATCAATTAGACAAATCAACTTTGGATATTGTAACAAAATTGGGCGTAGGAGAAATTAGTTTCCCAAAACGATTTGAATTTGGAAAAGGAAACTATGGTTATCATATTGTGCTTTTAAAGGAAAGAATACCACAACATTCAGCTGATTTAATTATAGACTATTCTGAATTAGCTAAGCTAGCATCAGAATATAAAAAACAAAAAAAATACGAACAATGGATACAAGACTTAAAGTCAAATATTTATTGGAAAATTAATGGCTGATATTAAGAGAAATATTTTGAGCAAATTAGAAACTAATAAAAAAGATATAGAACTAGTCGAGAGATTAAATGATTCAGTAAAAAAAGTTAAAACTGAACTCGGTAAAGTTATAATTGGACAAGAAGATATTATTGACCAGCTATTAATTTCATTACTTGCAAAAGGTCATTGCCTGCTTGTAGGTGTACCCGGGCTTGCAAAAACATTACTAATAAAAACTCTTGCTCAAGTTTTAGACCTAAAATTTAGCCGAATACAGTTCACTCCTGATCTTATGCCAAGTGATATTACCGGAACAGAACTAGTAGAAGAAGATCCAATCACAAAAAAAAGAAATTTTAGATTTATTCCAGGTCCTATTTTTGCAAATGTAATTTTAGCCGATGAAATAAACAGAACACCTCCAAAAACTCAAGCAGCCTTATTGGAAGCAATGCAAGAACACAAAGTTACTACTGCCGGCGTTACTTCAACTTTGCAAGAACCATTTTTTGTTTTAGCAACTCAAAATCCAATTGAACAAGAAGGAACTTACCCTTTGCCTGAAGCACAATTGGACAGATTTATGTTCAACCTATGGCTTGATTACCCATCCATTGCAGAAGAGAAAAAAATTGTTGAAACTACTACAAGTGAATATGAACAGAAACTATTTTCAGTTATAACGGCAAAAGAAATAATCGAATTTCAAAATCTTGTTAGAAAAGTACCTGTAGCAGAAAATGTAATTGAATTTGCTGTAAACATTGTAAATCAAACCAGACCTAGTAACGGCAACTCGCAAAAATTTATTAAGGATTGGATAAGTTGGGGTGCCGGACCAAGAGCTTCTCAGTATTTAATACTTGCCGCTAAAACAAGATCAATTACAAATGGTAGATACACTCCAAACATTGATGATGTAAAATTTGCGATGCTGCCTGTATTGCGTCATAGAATAATAACAAACTTTAGTGCAGAAGCTGAGGGCGTTTCATCTGTTGATGTGATAGA
>PFVA01000013.1:684-3752 GCA_002790365.1 Ignavibacteriales bacterium CG_4_9_14_3_um_filter_30_11 | reverse complement strand
AGATGTAACAAAAAATATTGCAGATAATTCTCCACAGGCAATATTGATTGTTGTATCAAATCCACTTGATGTTATGTCATATGTTGCACTTAAGACAAGTGGCTTTGAAAAAAACCGTGTTATTGGTATGGCCGGTATTTTAGACTCAGCAAGATTTAGATTATTTATAGCAGAAGCTTTAAATGTTTCTGTAAATGATATTAACTCCATGGTATTAGGCGGACATGGTGATTCTATGGTTCCATTAATTAAATACACTACAGTTTCAGGTATTCCTTTAGTAGAATTATTACCGGAAAATAAAATCATAAAATTAATTGAAAGAACCCGTAAAGGGGGAGTTGAAATAGTAAATCATCTTAAAACCGGTAGTGCTTTTTATGCACCTTCTTCTGCTGCAGTAGAAATTGCTGATTCAATAATAAAAAATAGAAATAGAATTTTACCTTGTTCTGTTTGGCTTGAAGGTGAATATGGTATTAATAATGTCTATTGTGGTGTTCCGGTAAAACTTGGAGCTAATGGAGTTGAAAAAATAATTCAATTAAATTTAAGTTCTAAAGAGTTGGAGGCATTAAAAAATTCTGCTGATGATGTTAAAAGGAATATTAAGAAATTAAATCTTTAATTCTATAAT
The DNA here is from genome assembly GCA_002790365.1 of Ignavibacteriales bacterium CG_4_9_14_3_um_filter_30_11. Taxonomy (GTDB): domain Bacteria; phylum Bacteroidota; class Ignavibacteria; order Ignavibacteriales; family Ignavibacteriaceae. Next base: position 3,115 of record PFVA01000013.1, on the reverse strand, counting down.
TGCTTCTGTACCACTTGGAGTAATATTATATCTAAGGTCACTCATATAAACTTTCATTAAATACAAGCCTCTTCCGGAATCCTTCAACAAATTGTCTGGTTCAGTAGGATCTGGTATTTTTGAGGGATCAAATCCTTCCCCTTGATCTTTTACTTTAATTTGAAGTACATCATTTACAACATTAACATCAATAGTAACAATTTTACTCTTATCGCTTTTGTTGCCGTGTTTGATAGCATTGGTTACAGCTTCAGTGACCGCTAAAAGGAGAGCAGATAATTTTTCTTCTCCCAACTTTAGGTCCATTGAAAAATAATTTACAAATTCTTCAATGGTAATTAAATTATTGGGGTCGCTTTCTATTTCTAAATGATAGTTGTTTTCAGGCAAATTATGCAACAGTTTATTTTATATGACTCTATAATAACTAATTAAATTTAAAATTAAAAATAATAATTTACTTGCATTATCAAATTTGTTTCTTGCTTATTTTGATCATTATTTAGTGCAATAAATTCATACCATCCATATATTCTAAAAAATAATGTTTCTTTTAATTCAATAATAATTTCTGCTAAAGGGGCGATGCTTAGAAATTTTGAATCAATTACTTTTTCTGCGCCTTTATAATTATATGTATTAAGTTGAAAAACCCTTAAACCAATTGCATAGGACAAGGATGAAGGTTGAACTACTAACTTGGTTTCTGAAAAAATTTCTTTAAGATATCTAGTTGGAGTAGAAGTAAATTCATTCCACCTTAAATTACCTTGTTCGGAAAGTTTTACATAATTGTAAGATAAAAGAGTAATTTTTTTTGTAAATCTGATGGAAGTAGAATCCCTAGCTGTAAATTGTCTGAATGAATAGCTTTTAAAATTAGGATTTATATCTTCAAAATCGAAAATGGTATAATTTGCTGAAACTGTAAAAGAGTTTGTTGTGGTTACATTTTTTCCGGAATATGTTCCTCCTGCTGATAGTGAGTAAATTTTGTTAATATTATTATTTGAACTTTTTTCAGAGAAAATATATACTGTTTGATTAATCGTTGCATCAGCATTGATAAATCCTTGGAAATATGGTGTGAATGTTTTTATATATTGAATTCTCATTATGGATAGTAACTCATCTCTGTCATCAAAATTTTGAGAACTTGGGGTATCATAAACTAATTTGTTTTGATAGAGGCTAAAAACTATATTATCAAAATTTGATAAATTCATATTTCCAGCAAGTGTTAAAGTTATTCTTTTTGCATTATTATTTTTTCTACTCTCTAGTTCTGATTTTTCTTCGAATAAAAGGCTGGCAGTTGTCTCTGGATTTTTTGAAATATTTTTTTCATCTCTTTCATTATAAAGAAACCTAAAAACTCCGTTGAATAAACTGCTCGTATAACTTATTGAGTTATCTATCTCAACTCTTAGTTCATTTATTTTTGTGTCAAATAAAGATGAGGATTGGATAGGAAATGTTTTATATCTTGTATCTCTATCAATTGTTCGCCATAATAATCTGCCGGTAATATTCCATTTTATCTTAGAAGAAGCAAAATCATTTCCTAGCCTATCTTCAAAAAAATAATCTGTTTCAATTCTACTTTGAATATTATTTTTGACATTAAAAGCAGAGGATGTGGAGGTGTCAGCAATAAAGTAAAAATCTTTTCGGTTATTTGAATATTTAACTGAAAAAAAATTATTTATATCATTAGCAAAATTATTTTCTAATTGTACATTGAAAGATCTTACTGCATTTTTTCTTGGTAGAATATCTTCATTTATCAATCTTAACATTGAATTTAATTTCATATCGGAAATTAAATAATCATCTATTAGTCCTTCAATTCCATAAATATATCCATAATCTGTCTGATCAATTTGATTATTATTTGAATAGCCTAAAAAAGGAGATAGATAAATTTTATCTTTTGGTTTATATTTTGTATAAAATGTAACAGAAGATAAAGCAGCTTTGTTTATTCCAATATCTCTACTGTCTGTTAATATGTTATTACTAACTAATATCCCCAAATCAAAATTATTTTTAAACTTGTAACCACTGTTAATATTTAATGAATGTTCTGAACGAATATTGTTATCATTAGATCGAATTAAGGTTGAATTTAACAACTCATTTGTAGATACATAAATTTTATCAAAGTTCTTTTTATAATTTAAGCCCGCCCTTAATCTGTAAGTATTAAGTTGTTTATTAAAATTTGAAAATAATGAATTTGTAGTAGTATCGTTAGTTACAATTTGGAGGCTGTCACTTAAGTTTTGAGCTTTTACAGTAGAGAATATAAATAAAATTATTATGACGAATAAAGCAGATAAATTTTTCAAGTAATCTCAATATAATGTTACTCTTATATAATTATTATTCCATCAAAGGCGATGGAAATAATTAAGTTAAAACTCAGAAA
>PFVA01000013.1:0-655 GCA_002790365.1 Ignavibacteriales bacterium CG_4_9_14_3_um_filter_30_11 | reverse complement strand
ATTGGGTGCTGAATTACCCTTAGAAAATGTTGCAACTCTCCAATAGTAATACACACCGGCATTAATAAAAAGGGGTGTAAACGGTACTTGTAAAGTATCAGAAGTTTTCTCACTTGAAAATTGGCTGGACCAAAATTCTCCAAAAAGTTCATTCGTCTGAACTATTATTTTATACTCTGCAGGTTTTTGGATAGTTTTAATAATAAAATTATTAATTGAACTAACCTGAGAATTATTTATCGGGAAAACAATTTCGGGTATTTCAAATATTTGGTCATTCAATTCATTGGAGGTAGTGCTCTGTAAACCACCTCTGTCTTCAGCTTCAATTTTATAATAGTAATCTTTATAAAAATTAAAATTAGATGTATCATTAAATTCCATATTATTAGTAAAACCTACGAATGAATTTGTATCAGCCGTAAAACCGGATTGCTGTCCCCTATAAATTTTATAACCTAAAACATCACTTTCTTTATTTCTTATCCAAGTAAGGTTAAAATATTTTACATTTTGCCAATTTCTTGCATTGATTTGAAAACCTCTTGGCTGAGCCGGTGGGTTTTTATTAATTGGCATTGCTGAAACAACAACACTTAATTCGCTCTCCAATCCTGAATGATCTACCGAAGTGATTTTGAAAAAATATTCTTGA
>PFVA01000053.1 GCA_002790365.1 Ignavibacteriales bacterium CG_4_9_14_3_um_filter_30_11 | reverse complement strand
TTTAATATAAGAGCGAGCGACGGGTCTCGAACCCGCGACATTCAGCTTGGGAAGCTGGCACTCTACCAACTGAGTTACGCTCGCAATCTACAAACAAAAATTAATTAAGATAATTTACTAGTGTAATTATAAAAATATTTTTTAATTACTAATATTAAGTTATATTTTTCATTAACTATTATATAACTTTCTATTAAATGAACAAAAATAAATTAAAAGATCTAAAAGGGGAAATTTACACTAAACAACTTAATGAATCTGAAATTGATTTAAACCCATTTGCTCAATTTATTAAATGGATGGATGATGTAATAAATGCTAATATACAGCATGCGAATGCTATGGTTTTGTCAACAGTAAATAGTAAAGGTATTCCATCTTCTAGGACAGTGCTGCTAAAGGGGTTGGATAAGAAAGGATTTATTTTTTTTACAAATTATTTAAGCGAGAAAGCTAAAGATTTAAAAGAAAATCCAAACGCATCATTATTATTTTTCTGGAAAGAATTTGAAAGACAGGTAAGAATTAATGGAAAAGTTAAAAAGATAACTAAGAAGGAATCTCAAAAATATTTTAAAACCAGGCCAACAGAAAGTAAGCTAGGTACTTGGGCATCAAAACAAAGTGAAACAATTCCTAACAGAGAATATTTATCAGATAAATATTTAAAAGCTAAAGAACTGTTTAAGAATAAAGATATTCCTATGCCATCATATTGGGGAGGATATGTATTGCTTCCTTCTACTTTTGAATTTTGGCAGGGAAGGGAAATGCGATTACACGATAGAATTAAATATGAAAAAAAGAAAAAAGATTGGAAGTTTGTAAGACTTTCTCCTTAATTTAGTATACACTATGTTACATTATATGAAAAATAAATTTTATTTAATAGTAATTATATTCATTTATTTAACTTTTACTATTTACCCACAAATAAAGAAAACACCTAAAGTTATACCAATAGACCAAAGCTCAAAAGACATTTCTCTTATAAAATTTAAAAATGAAATCTTTAATGCCATAGAAAAAAAAGACACTAACTTTTTAGTATCAATATTAGATACAAATATTTTAAATTCTTTTGGTGGAAACGGAGGCATTCAAGAATTTTGGGATATGTGGCAGATGGAAGATCCCAATACAAGTTTTTGGAAAGAGTTAAAAAAAGTTTTTACTATGGGTGGAACATTTATAGACAATAATAAAAATATGTTTGCTATGCCATATTTATTTGGTATTTGGCCCGAAGATTATGATCCCTTCAGTTTTGTTGCAGCAATAAATAAAGATGTTGAAATACATGAAAATCCATCCAAAAAATCAAAAATAATTAAAAAAATTAATTATGAAATTTTAATGCTTGTAGACTTTGAAGATGAGAACAATAATTGGAAAAAAGTGATGACAGTTGATAGTGTGTATGGATTCATTCAAAAAGATTTTGTCAGAAGTCCTATAGATTACAGAGTTATCTTGCAAAAAGAAAAAGGCAAATGGAAGATCACTTCTTTTGTTGCTGGAGATTAATAATTTTCATTTAACTAATCAGAGGATTTAATATGAAAGAAAGAACCAAGTTCCCACGCGTATTTTGGATAGCTAACTCTATAGAAGTATTAGAAAGATTTGCCTATTATGGAATTTATATGGGCTTTGGAATTTATTTGCAACAATTGGGTTATTCCAAAGGTGACCTTGGCATCATTCAAAGTATATTTTTAGCATTATCATATTTAACACCACTTTTTTCAGGTACTTTAGCTGATAAGTATGGATTTAAGAAAATGCTCATCATTGCTTATTTGGCGTATCTACCTTCAATTTTACTTTTGATTATAACTAAATCATTTTCCGGAATAGCAATCACAATGTTATCAATAGGTTTTGCTGCCGGTATTTTTAAACCACTTATTTCTGCAACAGTAAGAGTAACAACTGATTCTACAAATAAGACATTAGGCTTCGGAATATTCTATCAAATGGTAAATATTGGAGCTTCTTTCGGTCCTATTATTATGGGAAAATTAAGAGGATGGTCTTGGGATTATGTTTTTATTACTGCAGCAATTGCAGTTGGAATTATGTTTTTAATAACACTTTTCTTTTATAAAGAACCACCAAGAGAAATTGAAGGGGTAACTCTCAAACAAAAATTTATAGATCTAAAAAATGTTCTTTCCGATAAAAAATTTATGATTTTTATTGTCCTGTTAGGTGTGTTTTTCTGGCTGCCATTTTGGGCATTCTTTAATGTTTTAGCAGTTTATATAAACGATTATTTGAATACGGCACAATTATATTTATCTGTTAAATCTGTTTTAGGAGGTGGGATAGCTAGTATTATTTCAAGTAATGTTGACGGAGTTTGGAAAATTAATGCAGAAGCAATTGCTCACACTGGTTATATAATTATTGTTTTCCAAATATTAATTTCAAAAACTTTTGAAAAGTATAAAGCAATTCCTTCTTTTTTAGTCGGATTATTTGTCGCTGCTTTAGGTTTTGTTATACTTGGCTTTTCAGTAACATCAATAAATAATCTTGTTTTTTTAGGTGTATTTCTATTTGCTGTTGGTGAAATGATATCTTCGCCTAGAATACAGGAGTATATTATGTGGATAGCGCCCAAAGAAAAAGCTGGTCTTTATATGGGAGCTAATTTTCTTGCAACATTTATAGGTGCAACATTAAGCGGAATTTATACCGGTGTTATGGGTACTTTTGAAAATGCTGGACATCCTGAGTATATAATGTATACACTTGCTGCTCATACTATTTTGGGTATACTTGCTATTTTTATTTTTACTAAAACAGCAGGTGAATATAAAGAACTAGACCATTGATAATGTACAATTAACAATATTACAATTAGAGATTCTTCATTTCAAAATTTAAGAAATGAAGAGTCTTTTTTTTCTATCTAGAATTATAAATAATTTTTAAATCTTGCTTTCATCACTGCAGATTGCTGAATAACTGCTCTTATAGAAACTGTTAATAATATTATTACTCCACCAAAAATTGCTGTAACAGATGGGAGCTCACCATAACCAATTAATACCCAAACGGGATTTAAGACAGGCTCTATCATTGAA
>PFVA01000114.1:177-3072 GCA_002790365.1 Ignavibacteriales bacterium CG_4_9_14_3_um_filter_30_11 | reverse complement strand
CCTGTTCTGTTCAACAGTTTTAATGCATTCCATTGATTTGGATTGTGACTGGCGGATATTGCAATTCCACCCTGTGCTTTTAATTTATTTACAGTTAATTGTACAGTTGGAGTAGGACAAATACCTATATCAATTACATCAATTCCTTTTGCTAATAATGTACTAATTACAATTTCAGAAACCATTTCACCCGTTATTCTTGCATCTCTGCCTATTACAACAGTTCCTTTCTTAATAAACTCTGCATATGCAGATGTATATTTAACTAATACATTTGGTGTCAAACTCTCTCCTACAATTCCTCTAATTCCTGAAATACTTACCATTAAAGTGGGCATATAAATTTCCTATTTTTATTAATTACAGTTATAAAGTAATACAACAAATGTTAAAAATTATTCTATTCTGACTCTAAAATAATAAATATTATAATATACAATTCAATAATTGACTTTACTATAAACTAAAATTCTTATAAATTTGTTTACTAAAGTCTAATCTTGATAACCTAAAAGGAGTATTATATAAATGGCTAATGAATTAGGCATTACCGGTTACGATTATGTAGAATTTTATGTTGGTTCTGCAAAAATGTGGGCTTACTGGCATGCAAAAGGGATGGGGCTAGATATTACTGCTTATAGTGGACCGGAAACCGGAGTTAAAGAGAAATCAACTTACCTTTTAGAAGGTAAAAGTTTAAGAATTCTTATAACTTCAGCTGTTGATCCAACTCAATATAATATAACTTCTTTTGTAGAAAAACACGGAGACGGTGTAAAAAGATGGGCTCTTAAAGTTAAAGATGTAAAATTTGCTTATGATAAAGCAATTAAAAATGGGGCAGTTCCTGTTAGTACATATAAAAAATATGAAGATGAAAATGGATATGTTGAAGAAGCATCAGTCAAATTATATGATGATGCGGAAATTGTTTTTTCTAAAAGAGATAAATATAAAGGTAATTTCAAACCTGGATTTACAAAACCCATACAAAATATAAAAATTGAAGCTCATAAAACCGGATTAAAAAAAATTGACCACATTGTTGGAAATGTTAGGATAAATGAAATGGATTTTTGGGTAAACTATTTGAATAAAACACTAAATTTTGAAACTTTTCTTGAATTTGGAATGGGAGATATTTCTACTAAATATTCTGCTTTACTTTCAAAAGTTGTTCGTTCAAAAGAAGCTGATATAAAGAATCCTATAAATGAACCTTATGAAGGATTGAAAAAATCACAAATAGAAGAATATATAGATGAATATCTGGGTTCGGGAATTCAACATATTGCAATATCTACTGACAATATAATAGAAACAATTTCAAATATGAAAAAAAACGGTGTGGAATTTTTAGAGCCACCTGATTCATATTATGAAAAACTTCGTAGTGAAAATATAATGATAAAAGAAAGCATTGATGATTTACAAAAAAATGGAATTCTCTGCGACCATGCAGAGAATAAAGGTTATTTGCTGCAACTTTTTACAAAACCTATTGGAGACAGACCTACATTCTTTTATGAAATTATTCAAAGGAGAGAAGGTGCTCAGGGTTTTGGACAAGGCAACTTTCAAGCATTGTTTGAATCAATTGAAAAAGATCAAATGCAAAGGGGGAACTTTGATAAGGAATAAATTTAGTATCCCAATTTCATATTTGTCAATTCGACCAAATGGAGAAATCTTTTCTCATAAGTTAAAGAAAGATTTCTTAGTCGCTTACGCCTTTGAAATGACAGTATATAAATTATGTAAAAAATATTTAGATAATCAATTCTAATTTGAGGTAAGCATGCCATTTTATGTAAAATTAGGGAAAGCACCACCAAAGAGACATACAACTTTTTATAAACCTGATGGTAAGTCTTTGTATCGTGAAGAACTCTTTAGCACAATTGGTTTTTCTGGTATTTATTCAAATAAATATCACATTTCGATGCCTACTCAAGTAGAACAGATATCTGAACTTAAAAAACCGATTGATAAAATTTGGAATGATGCTCCATTACAATATTACCATTTTTTTACAGATAAAAAACAAAGTAAAGGGAACATTTTCTCTTCAAGAAATGAATTTTTAAAAAATAGCCATTGCATTTTATCAACTGCACATATTTCTGAAGATGCTGATTTCTTCTATAGAAATTCTCATATGCATGAACTTTTGTTTATTCACCATGGCAAAGGAGAATTTTTATCAGAGTACGGCAAATTAAAATTTAGTGAATGGGATTTTATAGTTGTACCAAAAGGAACAACATATCAAATAAAATTTGAAAATTATAAAAATGTTAAATTGTTTATAATAGAATCTGACACACCTTTTGATATTCCAAGACATTACAGAAATGAATATGGACAATTAACAGAAGATGCTCCTTACTACGAAAGAGATTTCCGTGTGCCTGAATACGCAGAACCAATAGATAAAAAAGGTGAATTCAAATTATTATTAAAAGTATCCAACAGAGTTTTTAATTACAAACTACCTCATCATCCATTTGATGTTGTTGGCTGGGATGGATATTTGTATCCTTATATCTTTAACATAAAAGATTATGCACCAAAAGTTGGACAGTTACATTTACCACCCCCTGTTCATTTATTTTTAAAGACACAACATTTTGTAGTCTGTACATTTTGTCCAAGATTATTTGATTTTCATCCTGATTCAATTCCTGCTCCTTATTTTCATTCAAATTGTGATAGTGATGAAATGATTTATTATGTACATGGTGATTTTATGTCAAGAAAAGGAGTTAAAGAAGGTTCAATTACTTTGCATCCCATGGGTATTCCTCACGGGCCACAGCCAGGTAAAACTGAAGAATCTGTCGGTAAAAAAGCTACAGATGAATATGCAATTATGGTTGATACTTTTGAACA
>PFVA01000114.1:0-165 GCA_002790365.1 Ignavibacteriales bacterium CG_4_9_14_3_um_filter_30_11 | reverse complement strand
TACTAATGTAAAAGATACAATGGCTAAAGATTACTCTCAATCCTGGTTAGAGAAAGGTAATGATTAAAATCCCAAAGTTTGTTGAAGATTTAAAACCATACAAAGCCGGCAAACCAATTGATGAAATGTTCAGGGAATATGGACTAGAAAAAATTGTAAAACTTG
>PFVA01000223.1 GCA_002790365.1 Ignavibacteriales bacterium CG_4_9_14_3_um_filter_30_11 | reverse complement strand
ACCAGCCACAATTTTACCTGGCAGATGTTTACATTTGGAGATGCCGGCGCCGGCAGCAGTACATTGTATGATGTAGCTATGATAAATGAAAATAATATCTGGGCGGTAGGTGCAATATATTTGAAAGATTCTACAGGACAACCTGATCCGAATGCTTATAACGCGGTACATTGGAACGGAAGTAAATGGGAATTGAAAAGGATAAAGACGAATGCTTGTGGTGGCGTAGTCTACCCCCCAATTAAGACAATTTTTGCTTTTTCATCAAATGATATACTATTTGCTCATATTGATGGCAGCATTTCTCACTACAATGGAATAGAATTCACAAATGATTGTTCTTTAATTACACAATTAAATGGGTCAGCAAATAAAATGTGGGGGAGGTCAAAGAATGACTTCTATGTTGTTAGCGGTAATGGATTCGTCGCTCTTTACCAGAATGGGCAGTGGCAGAAGATAGAGAGCGGGACAAATTGGGATATTTATGATGTATTCGGTTATACCAATTCTGATAATTCCCAACAGGAAATACTCTGCGCTTCAACTGACCAAAATAATTACTCAAACAGCACCATTCTTAAAATTTCCGATAAAACTAAAGTAGACAGAATAGACTTAAATACAAACAGATTGACTGGCTCGGTATGGACGGACAGAGGATTTCCAATCTATGTTTGTGGCGATGGGATATTTACTAACAAAAGCGGTGAGTGGGATGAGATAAAACTTCCTGTTAATTATGCAACTTCGAAAATTAGGGGTAATGGTTTAAATGATATTTTCTTATGCGGGGTACTGGGATTAATTGCTCATTACAACGGTGGGGACTGGAAAGTATATAATGATGTTTACAATGCCGTATATACATCAGTTAATTTTAAAGGCGATGTAGCGGCATTTGTAGGCTGGCGTAATGGTAAAGGGGTAATAACAGTAGGAAGAAGAAATTAGAATAAGAAATTTTTGTAACTATAATTAACTTTTATTAAACCAAAAATGAGTGAGGTTGATGATGAAAAAGTTACTTTTAATCTTGTTAGTTTCTACGGCATTCATTTACGCACAGGATAGTTTAAAACAGAAGCAGGTAAAAGCTTTTGAAAAAGTAATTAGTGAAACAGATACAACTAAATTAAAAGAGTTATTGAAATATTATGAAGCTCATTATAATCAGCAGAAAGTGGAGGCGATTAAGTGGGCAATCAAAAATAAAATACCTATAAAAATTATTCTGCCTAATGGCAAGGTAATGGAATTAATGGGACTGGATAAGGAAGGAAAACCAATTTATTATTCAACTTATAACGTTATTGCTGCAAAAACTATATCGACAGACAAAGTTCAACCCGGCGGATCTTCCGGATTAAATCTGACAGGTAGCGCAATTGACATTGGAATTTGGGATGGTGGATTTGTATATACTACCCATAATTCTCTTTATCCACAAGTGGTAATAAAAGATACAGCAACTGCAACAGATACCAGTGACCACGCCACACACGTTGCAGGAACAATGATAGCAAATGGCGTTCAAACTAATGCTAAAGGAATAGCGCCAGATGCAAAACTATACTCTTACGACTGGGATAATGATTTGTCTGAAATGACGGAAGCAGCAATAAATATTCCCGGCGTTCAAAGGCCATTAATGCTATCTAATCACTCTTATGGTCGTGAAGCTGGCTGGGTATACAGAGAAGACAAAAAGTGGTGGTGGTATGGAGATAACAATGTTGCAGTAGACCAGAACTTCGGAAAGTATGATGACTTATGCAGCAGCATTGATCAAATAATTTATTTTGCTCCATACTATACGGTTGTCTGGGCTGCCGGCAATTCCAGGGGACAGGGCCCGGAACCTTATACATCTCATAAACACGCCAATGACCCAAATGGAACTTATACTGACTTACATTACAAAAATGGTGGTGATACCGGCTTCGATTGTATTCCTCACCAGGGTTTGGCGAAAAACATTATAACAATAGGCGCAATTGATGATCTTCCTAATGGTTACCAGAGTTCCACTTCAGTAGTTCAGCAGAATACAAGTTTTAGCAGCTGGGGACCAACTGATGATGGAAGAATTAAACCGGATATCGTGGCTAATGGGGATGCCTTGTATTCTACTGTATATCACGATAGTGCAAAAGTTGGCAAACCGACCGGTAGTTATTATTTTTCGATGAGCGGTACCTCAATGTCAACACCAAGCGTCACCGGTTCTATTGCATTGCTTCAGGAACATTATAAAAATAAGCATAATCAAATGTATCCTAAAGCAGCAACATTAAAAGCCTTAATTATTCATACTGCTGATGAAGCTGGCGCTAATTCAGGCCCGGATTATAGTTTTGGATGGGGCTTGATGAATACAAAAAAAACAGCCGATCTTATTTCACTCGATGTAAATTATCCAACTACTATAGAAGAATATTCTTTATCCAACGGACAAATATATTCGTTAGATGTTGTACCTACTGGTAATGAACCTCTTAAAGTTACTATTGCCTGGACAGATCCCCCACCATCAAGCCCAACAGACCCCGTTTTAGTTAATGATTTGGATTTGAGAATAATTAAAAGCACAACTACTTATATGCCATGGAAATTAGATTGGCAGTATCCTTCAGCAGCAGCCACTAAAGCTGATAATACAAAGGATAATGTTGAACAAGTATTGATTGATAATCCGGTTGCAGGCCAGACTTATACTATAAGAGTTTCCTGCAAAAATGCTTTGGCTTCCTCTCAGAATTTTTCTATGATAATTACCGGCTTTCAATCAGCAACTAATCCCGATGCTATTACCTTAATGCAAAGAGACGCTGATGGAAATTTATTCGGAAATTTGGGTATATGGAACATTTATGGTTATTGGGTAAATGTTCCTTCCGGAACTCAAAATGCCAAAAGTACCCCATTGACAATTAGAGCTGAACAAGACTTCAAAAGCGGTACATATCAAAAATATAATTATTGGGAAGATAATCTATCAAACAGATATTATCTGAACTGGAATACTTTTAATAACTTTTCTAGCATTACTGAAGTTACTGCGCAATTTAACAATACTATTAATAATGCAATA
>PFVA01000215.1:278-3544 GCA_002790365.1 Ignavibacteriales bacterium CG_4_9_14_3_um_filter_30_11 | reverse complement strand
CTGGTCATTTGGTGATTACTACAAAAAAGAAGCAATAAAATGGGGCTGGGAGCTTTTAACCAAAGTCTGGAAACTACCAAAGGAAAGACTTTGGGCTACAGTTTACAGAACTGACGATGAAGCTTTTGATCTTTGGAAAAACGAAACAGATATAAATCCAAAACACATTCTTCAATTTGATGAAAAAGATAATTTTTGGGAAATGGGTGAAACAGGTCCTTGCGGTCCGTGTTCTGAAATACATATAAATTTAAGCAATGATATTGAAAACCCTAAACTTGTAAATGCAGATCTTCCTGAATGTATTGAGATTTGGAATCTTGTTTTTATTCAATACAACAAAGATGAAAAAGGAAAATTGCACGAACTTCCGCAAAAACATGTTGATACAGGAATGGGATTTGAAAGAGTCTGTGCTGTTCTACAGAAAAAAAGTTCAAATTATGATACAGATGTTTTCACTCCTTTAATTGATACAATTACTTTAATGTCTGGTGTTAAATACAAAATTGAAGAAAATAAAATTGCAATGCGTGTAATTGCAGACCACATACGCACATTAACTTTTGCTATTGCTGATGGCGCAATACCCGGAAATGACGGAAGAGGTTATGTACTAAGAAGAATTTTAAGAAGAGCTTCCAGATATGGTAGAAAACTAAATTTAAAAGAACCTTTTTTATATAAAATAGTTGATACACTTGTAAAAGAAATGAGCAATGTGTTTCCCGAAATAAAAGAAAAACAAAGTTATGTTGAAAAAATTATCAAAGCCGAAGAGGAAAGTTTTAATAAAACATTGGACAGAGGAATAGAGCTTTTCAATCAAATTATAGAAAGCTTAAAACTGAAAGATGAGAATGTAATATCAGGTAAAGACCTATTTATGCTTTATGATACTTACGGTTTCCCAGTTGATCTTACAAATGTAATGGCTAAAGAAATTGGTTTTACTATTGATGAAAAGGGTTTTGAGAAATTAATGAACAGCCAGAAACAAAGGGGCAGAGACGCTTCAAAGGATAAGTTTTCTTCTATTAATATCAGCAAAGAAAATTTAGATTCTTTTGAATTAATAAGTAAAGATGAAACTATATTTACTGGATATGACGAGCTAAACACAAACTCAAAAATTATTGGTTATAAAAATGAAAATGAAAATGACTTAATTATTCTTGATAAAACTCCTTTTTATGTAGAGGCAGGCGGACAAATTGATGATCTGGGAGTATTGTCTGTTAAAGATAACAAATATGATGTCCTTGATGTAGCAAAGATAGACAATAAAGTAGTTCATATAATTGAATCAAATAAAAGTAATCCATTAAAAACCGGAAAAGAAGTTTTTGTAGAAATAGATAAAAACAGAAGATGGGATATAATGCGTAATCATTCCGCAACACATTTTATGCATTCTGCTTTAAGACAAATTCTTGGAACACATGTTCACCAGGCAGGCTCTTATGTAGGTCCGGACAGACTTCGTTTTGACTTTACTCATTTTTCAAAAGTTTCAGATACTGAATTAAAAGATATTGAGCAGCTTGTTAACGAGCAGCTCAGAAGAAACTTACCGCTTCAGCACCACAGAAACACACCGTTTGACAAAGCAAAAAAAATGGGCGCATTAATGTTCTTTGGTGATAAATACGGGGATAAAGTTAATGTTGTTCAGTTCGATGATTTTTCAATGGAATTTTGCGGCGGTACACATGTAAAAAATTCATCTGAAATTGGTTTATTTAAAATTATTAGCGAGTCCTCTATTTCCAGCGGTGTTAGAAGAATTGAAGCAGTTACAGGTGAAGGTGTGCAAAGATATATTGACTCTCAATTAGAACTAATTAAAGACAAAGAAGAAAAAATTGCAGAACTTCTTGAAGAAAAGAAAAAAATTGAAAAAGAAAATTCAGATTTAAAACTAAAAGGCAATCTTGGTCAGCTAACTTCTTTATTAGATTCTCCAATTAAATTAGGCAACATCAATATTTATAAAGCACAAATAAAAGCTGAAAGTGTTGATCAGTTAAAATCGTACGGCGATGAATTGCGCAACAAAACCAAAAATTCCGTGGGAGTTTTATTTGCAGAAATTGAAGGCAAGGTTGGTATTGTCTGCATAGTTACTGATGATTTGTTAAAGGATAAAAAACTTAGTGCCGGAAAAATTGTTGGTGAGCTTGCTAAACTTGTAAGGGGCGGAGGCGGCGGAAAACCACATCTTGCAACAGCCGGCGGTAAAGATATAAAAGCAATTCCTGCTGCTCTTCAAAAAGTAGAAGAAATTGTAAAAAGATTTTTAAACAGTTAAAACTGTTTCATTTCTCTATTTGTTTTTTAACCCACGACTTAAGTCGTGGGTTACAGAAATGAATAATTATTATTAAAACCGTTTTAATGGTTTATCCATTAAACAAACAAATAAAAATATAATTTGAAAAAAACTAAAACAAAATATATTTGTTCATCTTGCGGTTATGAATCGATTAGATGGCTTGGCAAATGTCCTGAATGCGAATGTTGGGAATCTTTTACCGAAGAAATTATTGAAGAGAGCAAACGGTCCACAAAACCTTTTAAAGGAAAAATTAAAGTTCAGAAAATAAATGAAATTACCGCCAATGAAACAGATAGAATAACCTCAGGCATAATTGAATTTGATAGAGTGCTCGGCGGTGGACTAATGCCTGGCTCAATTGTTTTAATAGGCGGTGACCCGGGGATTGGAAAATCTACTTTGGCAATGCAGACAACTGCAAAACTGACTGACAAAGTTTTGTATGTGACCGGTGAAGAATCAACAAAACAAATTAAAATACGCTCACAAAGATTAAATTTAAATTCAGATGATTTTTTTGTACTTGCCGAGACAAATCTTTCAGCAGTTATTTCTGCAATAAAAGAAATTTCTCCAGCTGTTGTTGTTATTGATTCAATTCAAACAATGTTCCGTGAAGAGTTGGATAACTCCCCCGGTACTGTAACACAAATTAGAGATTGTACTTCTGTTCTTCAGGGTGTTGCCAAGAAAAATAATATTTGTGTTATTATTGTGGGACATGTAACCAAGGAAGGTATGATAGCAGGACCCAAAATTCTTGAACACATTGTTGACACTGTTCTTTATTTTGAGGGCAACACAAATTATTCTTACAGAATTCTCCGAGCACAAAAAAACCGATACGGTAACACAAATGAGATCGGTATTTTTGAAATGAAGCAAACGGGTCTTGAGCAAATAATAAATCCCAGTAAAATATTTTTAA
>PFVA01000215.1:0-147 GCA_002790365.1 Ignavibacteriales bacterium CG_4_9_14_3_um_filter_30_11 | reverse complement strand
TTTGACCAAAGAAGGCTTTCTATTCTTTTGGCTGTATTAGAAAAACACGGAAATTTAAAATTATCCTCCAGAAATGTTTTTATAAATATGGCGGGAGGAGTAAAAATATTTGAGCCTGCAATTGACCTTGCAGTTTGCTGCAGCATA
>PFVA01000256.1 GCA_002790365.1 Ignavibacteriales bacterium CG_4_9_14_3_um_filter_30_11 | reverse complement strand
TGATTGTTTTTATGATAGCCTACTTTAAAAGAGATTTTGGACCAATGTATAAGGCAGAAAAAAGAGCAGTTGAAGAAGGTAAAGTTTTCTTTATTGAAAATATTAAATGAACTGACTTAACAGAATCTACTGAAATGTTTGGTAATGAAGATAAAGCCAAATGGTATAATGGTGTTATACCAATTTTAGTTTTAGTATTCGGTACTATAATTGGTTTATATGTAACCGGAACAAATAATTTATCTGTTAAAGGAATTACTGAATATGGACTAAGAGATATTATCGGTAATTCTGATTCTTATACTGCGCTGCTTTGGGCAAGTTTTTCTGCTTGTGTAATTGCCGGTATAATGATTATATCTCAAAAAATAATGAACTTAAAAGAAACATTAGATGCTTGGTTTTTAGGGCTTCGTTCAATGTTTTTAGCACTAATAATATTAACACTTGCCTGGTCAATAGGTTCTATTACAAATGAAATGAAAACTGCTGATTATATTGTTAGTTTACTGGGAGATTCACTTAATCCAAGGTATCTACCCGTATTAGTTTTTATTGTATGTGCTGCAACTAGTTTTTCTACAGGTACAAGTTGGGGTACAATGGCAATTATGATGCCTATTGTTATTCCTTTAACCGCTTCTGTTTCACATCTTTATAATTTTAATCCAATCGATTCTGAAATAATTTTACACGGTGTTATAAGTTCTGTTTTAGCAGGCTCTGTTTTTGGTGATCATTGCTCACCAATATCCGATACAACAATTTTAAGTTCAATGGCTTCGGGGTGCGATCATATTGATCATGTAAGAACTCAACTTCCTTATGCAGTTTTAGTGGCGTTTTTCTGTATGCTAATTGGAGATATACCAACAGCTTTCGGATTTTCACCCTACTTGTCTATTTTAATAATTATTGCCCTTCTAATAGTTATACTATTTATATTCGGTAAAAAGTTGGATTATAATTTTGATAAGTAAAAATGGAAATAATTTTTGTCACGAAATGGTTTGTAACAACTAAACAAAAACAAATAATTTTATTTTTTCTCATTAAAATATCTTATAATAATATTTGCTTTACTCTTGCCTACAATTTCTGCAATTGAACTAAAGTCTGATTTTTTAATTTTAGATAAACTGCCCAAAGATTTTAATAATTGTTCAGCTGTTGCTTCTCCAATTCCTTCAATACTTGTCAATTCCGAATTGATAATTCTTTTACTTCTTCTGCTTCTGTGAAAAGTGATGGCAAATCGGTGAGCTTCATTTCTAATTTGCTGTAATAGTTTTAAGCCTGAAGATGTTTTTGGTATTGACATAGGGTCCGATTTTCCGGGGATAAAAACTTCTTCCAATCTTTTTGCAAGACCAATTATATTATAATTTTTAAAACCCAATTCGTTTAGAATACTGTCAGCACTTGATAGTTGTCCTTTCCCTCCGTCAACCATTATCAATTCGGGAAGAATTTCACCGCTTTTTTTTACTTTAGAATATCTTCTCGTCATTACTTCCTGCATACTCAAAAAATCATCCGGGCCCACAACGCTCTTAATAATGAATTTTCTGTATTGACTTTTCTTGGGTTTTCCGTCTTCAAAAACAACCATACTTGCAACAGAATCAGAACCCTGAATATTTGAAATATCAAAACACTCTATCTTTCTGGGAAGTTTATTCAGCATAAGGTCCCTTTTTAATGCTGAAAGCGGGTAGGGAAGATTTCCCTGTTTTTTCATTTTTTGCAATTGAATTTCCTTTAATTGTAAGATTGCATTCTGTTTAGCCATTTTTACTAAAGAAAGAGATTCACTTGATCTTTTAGGAACTACAAATTTAAATTTTCTTTCGCATTTATTATTCAGCCAAGTTGAAAGTAGTTCAATATCATCGGGTTCAACTTCTAATAAAATTTCTGGCGGCACTTCTACAAACTCTCCGTAAAAAAACTTTATTGCTGAAGAATATACTTCCTTTAATTCAACTTCATTTTTAATGCTTAAGTTAATTTCTTTTTTAGAAATCAGCTTACCGTTTCTAATAATAAATATAGAACACGAAGCAGTAGCACCTTCATAAGTAACACCAATTACATCTCTATCTGCAAAATCATTTGAAACTATTTTTTGCCTTTCTAATATTTTATTTAAGTTTTTAATTTTATCCCTAATTTCAGCGGCTATTTCAAATTCTAAATTAGTAACTGCTTTTTCCATTTTTAAATTTAGGTCTTCTACCAAATTTTCAGTTCTTCCTTTTAGTACTTTTACAACTTCATCAACCATATCATTGTATTGTGTAGCCGTTTCCAATCCTTCACAAGGTCCATTGCATTTTTTTATGTGATAGTCTAAACAGACTTTAAATTTTTTATTCTCTATTGCTTCATCAGTAATATCAAGTTTACAGCTTCTTATTTTAAAAGTAGAGTTTATCATTCTTAGTGATGATTTCATATATTTTACACTTGTGTAAGGACCAAAATATTTTGAACCGTCTCTTTCTATTCTTCTTGTAGAATATATTCTTGGGAATAATTCATTAGTAATTTTTATAAACGGAAATGATTTATCGTCTTTAAGATTTATATTATATCTTGGCTTATATTGTTTAATTAGATTATTCTCTAAAACCAGAGCTTCAATTTCATTGTCGGTTAAAATTAATTCCAGATCATTTGCTTTATTAACCATTGCAAGAGTTTTACCAGAGTTAACATTTGTATGAAAGTAAGATTTAACCCTATTCTTTAAGTTTTTAGCTTTACCGATATAAATTACTTTTCCTTTTTCATCTATAAACTGGTAAACACCTGAATTATTGGGGAGATTTTTTAGCTTTGTTTTTATTATCTCGTTCATATAATGAAAGTTATAAATATTATTAATAAACTGCGATTGGAATTAATTAATTTTAAGGAGAGCAGAAAAAAAAGAAATATCAATTTAGAACTTGATTCTTAGCAATTATTACAAGTCCGCTGTCAGTTACAGTAAATTTTTTTTATCTTCATCTAAGTTAAATCCAATTTCATAATTTTCCGGTATAATCGAAAGATTTCCCCAATGCTTGCGTCGGGGCAAAGAGATGAATAAATTGGAATTATGAGTGAACATGTCATAAAAAGTCATAACAAAACTGTATTAC
>PFVA01000056.1 GCA_002790365.1 Ignavibacteriales bacterium CG_4_9_14_3_um_filter_30_11 | reverse complement strand
TATGGGGTTTATCATCAGATGCCGGTACTTCAACTATGATAATTTCTTTATCTTTAATTTCTTTGAATTCAATATTAAATTTTATGGAGGGTTCGCAGTAATTGTTTGCAGTATCTTTTATCAGATTAGCTTCAGATTTTTCACTTTCCACACCAATAATTTTTCCATCATCATCAATTCCAAAAAGAAGATAACCTCCCCCTGAATTTGCAAAGGCTATCATTTCTTTTGCAATTTTTTGATGCGTCGAGAACTTTCTTTTAAATTCGCAATTATAATTCTCGCCATCTTTTATAAGTTCAAGAACTTCAACATTCTTCATAACAATAAATGAACAATTTTGAATTACTATTCTATTAAGATCTGTCTTTTATTTTTAAGGCTATCTTTTGGTATTGTCTGATTTTGTTTTCTTTTTAACAATATATTTTGAATAATAGAATCAGGTAAATTTATTCCCATTTTTTTTAGTGAGTCAATCAAAATTCTTCTTGAATTATCAATACTTAGGTCTAAATCAGATATTTTTGAAACAATAGAAGAATCTTTTATTGCAGGTTTATTTATATTTTTTTGATCATTTAGATTTTTCTTATCTTTATTTAATTTAGCTTTTAATTCAACTTCTTTTAAGATATTTAACCTTTTAACTTCTTCATTATAAATTTTTACTTTATCTACTAACTCAGTTCCATAAATAGAGGTTGGGTATTCTTTTGTAATAATACTATAAACAGCAGCTGCTGAATCTGGATTAGATAAACTATTTTCAAGAGTCCAACCTACAGCATATAAAGCCTTTGGTGCGTAATCAGATTTTGGATGACTTTTATAAATATTTATTAACTCATTGATAGCATTGGTAAAATCACCTTTTTCAATTTTATCTTCAGCATTACTATAAAGTTCTTTGGCTGGGTCATAATCAAAATCAAATAATGGTTTACCTAGAGCTAAAGCAGCAAAATTTACTATTCTTTCATTTTTATGATTTGTATATATCTCTAAAAAGAGACTATCTGCTTTTAAAGTGTCACCAACAGTTAAATAATAATTTCCCAAAGCAAATAATGATTGTGTTTCAAATCTTGAGTTGGGAAAACTTGTTAAGATATAATTAAAATATTTATAAACAGAATCCTGGAGATTAAATTCTGTTACAAACAAAGTCGCCAGTTCAAATTGATAATTTAATATTAAACTGCCCAAAGAATCTGCATCTACAGTAGGTCTGATAGGTGGAATAATATCCTTCACTTTATTAATATTATTTACATTATTCAAATTTGGATCTATTATTGTATTGTTTTTATTTGTCTCCGTTGTTTCTTGTTGGGGGTTTGTGGCAATATTATTGTTCGTAATATTAGTTGCATTATTATTTACCAAATTATTCGCACTCAGCAGCCTTTCTCTTTCAATTTCTTTTTGTCTATAATAGGTGAGAGAATCTTTTAAAAATTCATCAGGATAATTTAGATAATCAATTTGTCTTTTAAATAATTTAATCCCATCTACCAATTTGAAATAATTATTAAACAAGGTTACTTTATTATTGCTTTCAATTTTATACTCTATAGGTAATACAGAATAGTTTGCTTTTTGATAATAATTTTTAGCACTTTCAAAATTTCTAAGATTATACTCATATATTTCACCTAGTTTATATTTGGCAATTGCTGAAGACTTAGAAATGGGATATGTTGTATCTACTTTGGCTAAAATATCTTTTGCTTCATTTACTTTATTTTGCTCTAAATATGTAATCCCTTTTTCTAATTCTATTTCCGGAAAATTTTCAGCATTTTTGTTTTCTAAATTCATTTCATCTAACAATAAAAGAGCATCACTTACTTTATTCCCACTTCTGTAACTTTTTGCTAATTCAATTTTAGAATGATAAATAATATTATAATCTGAGCTTATATCAATGGCTTTTATAAATGCATCTTCTGCTTTTATAAAATCATTATTGCTATAATATAATTTGCCTAGTTCATATAAAACTCTAGCATTTATGTCATCATCTTCAGAAACTTTTAGTAATTCATTAATAGATTTAATTGCAGTAGAATAATCTTTTTGCAGAATATGATATGAAATAACTTCTACAAATGCATCTTGATATATCCCTGTTTCCTCTTCTTTAATTGCATCTTTAATAACTGCATCAAATGATGTTAAACTTTGCTCATCAAGTTTTAGTTTTAGTTGTGTCTTAGCTATCCAGAGTCTTGATTCTAAAATTAGATCACTTTCTTTTTGTATCCCGATTAATTCTTCAAATTTTCGTAAAGCTTTTTGATAATTTCCTTGATAATAAAAGGATTTGCCCAAAATAAGGAGTGCATCATCCACATATTTTGTTTCAGAATTGAACTGCAAAATTTTAGAAGCATCTGTAATTACATTTGCTAATAATTGGTTTACATTTCCCGGGACAAGGATATCTTTGGTATCAAAAAGATCAGTTTTTTGTGCAAGAATTTGAGACTCAGCTTGTTCAAATAATTTTTTAGTATTATAATATCTGTTAAAGTAAGTTGTAAAATTTCCCCAAGTACTGCATCCGGCAAGTATTACTAAAGATGTAAAAAATAAAATTACTTTTATGTATGTAAATCTTAACTTCATTTTAAATTGCTTCTTTTCCAGATTCTTCTGTTCTTATTCTAATTACATCATCAATATTAGAAACAAAAATCTTACCGTCTCCAATCTGACCTGTTTTAGCAGTCTTCAGTATAGCTTCAATTACACTTTCTGCTTTTTTAGCTTCAACAACAATTTCGATTTTAATTTTCGGTATAAATTCAATTCTGTATTCACTCCCACGGTAAGTTTCCGTGTGTCCTTTTTGTCTGCCATATCCCCTTACTTCTGTTATTGTTAACCCTTTTACACCTTCTTCAACTAAAGCTTCTTTTACATCATCTAATTTAAATGGACGGATAATTGCTTCTATTTTTTTCATAATGATTTTTTCTTTTTATCTGCCATGACAATGTTTGTATTTTTTTCCGCTTCCGCAAGGACAAGGATCATTTCTGCCTACTTTTTCTTCAACTTTAATTGGCTTAGGTTTACCCGCTACACTTTCTCCTTGATTTTGAACTCGACCTCTGGATAAACCAATATTATCTGTACTTTCTTTCATTTCTGTCATTCTACCTGTTAAACTTCTTTTTCTTCTATTTTGAATTTCTTCTGGTTGTTGTGGAAAAAATTTAAAGCTGAAAGAAACAATTTCATTTCTTACTTGTTTTAGTAGTTCTATAAATAGTTGAAAAGCTTCCGTTTTATATTCTATTAAAGGATCTTTTTGCCCGTAAGCTCTTAAACCAATACCTTCTTTTAGATCATCCATTTCTCTTAAATGTTCTTTCCACTTTTGATCTATTACGCTTAGTGTAGCATATCTTTCTAGCCTTGCCATCATTTCGTGACCCAACATTTCCTCTTTCTGTTTATAGAAATTTTTTGCTTCATTAATTATCCTTTCTTTTATTCCATCTATTCCCAATCCTTCAAATTCATCAGCTTCTAATTTTATTTCGAATAATAATTTTAGTCTGATTTCTTCTTTAATAGCATCGGCTAAAACATCATTAAAGTTTTGTTCTACAACTTCTTGGACAAATTCTTCCAGGTATTCAAATATTTCACTTTTTAATCTGTCACCTTTTAATGCTCTATTTCTTCTTGTATAAATTATTTCTCGTTGAGAGTTCATTGTATCATCATACTCAAGAAGTCTCTTTCTTATGGCAAAATTATTTTCTTCAACTTTCTTTTGCGCTCTTTCTACAGATTTTGTAATTAAAGGGTGTTGAATTACCTCCCCTTCTTGAATTCCAATTCTTTGCATTACTGAAGACATTCTATCGCTTCCAAAAAGCCGCATTAAATCATCTTCCAGTGAAAGATAAAATCGAGTAGCACCAGGATCTCCTTGACGACCAGAACGACCACGAAGCTGTCTGTCAATTCTTCGTGCTTCGTGTCTTTCAGTACCGAGAATGAACAATCCATCTCTATCCACGACACCATTGCCTAATTTAATATCAGTACCTCTACCAGCCATGTTGGTAGCAATAGTAACTGCGCTAATTTCTCCTGCGTGCGCTACAATTTCAGCTTCTCTTTGGTGTTGTTTTGCATTCAAAACATTATGTGCAATTCCTTTCCTTTTTAACATTCTGCTAATAGTTTCAGAAACTTCAACAGAGGTTGTACCAACAAGTACAGGTCTGCCTTGTTTTTTTAAAGATTCAATTTCATCGATAACGGCATTGTATTTTTCTCGCTTTGTTCTATAAACTGCATCATCTTGATCATCTCTTATAATAGGTTTATTTGTTGGTATAACCACAACATCAAGTTTATATATTTCAAAAAATTCTCCCTCTTCGGTTTCTGCAGTGCCAGTCATTCCTGCAAGTTTATTATACATTCTAAAATAATTTTGTAAAGTAATTGTCGCCATTGTTTGTGTGTCTTTTTCAACTTTTACTTTTTCTTTTGCTTCAATTGCCTGGTGCAAGCCGTCTGAATATCTTCTGCCTGGTAAAACTCTACCACTAAATTCATCAACGATTGCAATTTTACCATCTTCGGTTATTACATATTCATCATCTTTTTCAAAAAGTGTATAGGCTTTTAACAGTTGGTTAATTGTATGAATTCTATCGCTGCTTTCAGAGTATTTTGCATAAAGAGCATCTTTCTTTTTAATAATCTCTTTTTCACTTAGTGATTTATCCTTTTCAATCTTTACAATTTCTGAACCCATATCCGGTAAAACGAAATAATCTTTTCCGAATTCACTTCCTTTTGAAAGTTCTTCTCTGCCTTTATCAGTTAGGTCAATTGTATTATTTTTTTCATCGATGGCAAAATATAATTCGTCATCGATAATGTGCATATGTTTCCCCTGCTCACGCAAATACTCCATTTCGGTTGACTGCATTAATTTTTTATTAATTGGTTCGCTCAATGTTTTTAATAGTTTTTTACTTTTTGGCAGTCCTCTGTAAGCTCTTAATAGTTTAATACCGGCTTCCTTAATGTCACTATTTGAATCGTCATTGTTATTAAGAATATTGTCAGCATCTCCAACAATCTGAGCTACTAAATTTGTCTGAAGACGGAAAAGTTTTTCAACCTTAGGTTTCATTTCGTCAAATCTTTGGTTGTCCTCTTCAACAGGTCCTGAGATGATAAGTGGAGTTCTTGCTTCATCAATTAAAACTGAATCAACCTCATCCACAATTGCATAATTGTATACTCTTTGAACCTGATGTTCAGGATCAATTGCCATATTATCTCTTAAATAATCAAAACCAAATTCATTATTTGTTCCGTAAGTTATATCACATTTATATTGGATTTTTCTTTCGGCAGGGTCCATTGTGTTTAATATTACACCAACTGTTAAACCATGAAACTTAAATATTTCTCCCATCCATTCGCTGTCTCTTTGTGCGAGATAATCATTAACAGTAACAAGGTGTACTCCTCTACCAGTTAAAGCATTTAAATAAAGTGGCATTGTTGCAACTAGAGTTTTACCTTCACCGGTTGCCATTTCAGCAATTTTACCTTGATGTAAAACTACGCCACCCATAAGCTGAACATCATATGGAACCATATTCCATTCAACTTTAGTACCTTTAACAATTATTGTTTTACCAACAAATCTTTCACAAGTAACTTTAATAACAGCGTATGTTTCAGGTAGGATTTCATTTAGAATAGTTTCATATTTTTCGTTTAATTCTTCTTCTGTTGCATCTAATTCGTCATAAACAACTTGTCTGTCAAAATCATCATCTGATTGAAGTTGTTTTTTTATTCCATCTATTTTTTCTCTTATTTCTGCAGTTTCATTTTGAATTTTTTCTTTAAATTCTACAGTTTTATTTTTCAACTGCTCATCTGATAAATCTTTAATTTTTTCATATTCTTGATTTATTTCATCAACAATTGGTGATAATTCTTTTAAATTTTTAGCGTGTTTATCACCAAATATTTTTTTAAAAATATTTAGCATTTAGGGCAAATCTCCATAAGTAATTAAGGATTAAAATTAATGATTGAGGTTTTGAAATGCAATTTAAGGAACTTGGTAATAACTTATTTTATTTATTTAAATAAAATATCTTTTGTGTAATAGTTCCTATTTCAGTCTTTAATTGATAAATATATAATCCCGAAATTAAATTGTCAGTTTCAAATTTAAGATTGTACTCTCCTGGTTCATTTGTAGTACTAACAATTGTTTTTAATTTATTACCCAAAAGGTTATATAAATTAAGTTCAACATGTGTTTCTGAAGGTATATAATATTTTATAAAAGTTAAATGATTGAGAGGTTTAGGAAATTTCTTATCTAACTCAATATCTGAATAATTAAATGTAAAATTATTTTTATAGTTTTTCAAATCTAAATTTTTAATTTCCAGATTTAGGATATTCTTATTACCAAGGATAGTGCTTAAATAAGCTGTGTTTATCTTGTGAGATTTTGTAATTTCTCCAATATTGCTTTTGTTATCTGCTTTTATAGTAAATGTTAAGCAAATAATAAATAATGATATGGTAAATAGTTTTTTCATTTTATTACATTATTGTACAGAACACAAATTTAAAAGTTCAAAAAAAACCTTTGAAATATTTTTATTCAAAGGGTTTAAGTATTAAAAATATTCTTCTTAATTCACTTTTTCATTAACAGGAGGCACAAAACCAAAATGTTGATTTGCAGGAGTCTCTATTTGAATTTCTCCAAACCTTTTCTCAAATTTTTCGATATTATCTTTTATTGCATTTAATAACATTTTTGCGTGCTGAGGAGTAGTAATTATTCTTGCGTGAACTTTTGCTTTTGGTACTCCCGGTACTATTCTTGTAAAATCAATAATGAATTCTGCTGGGGAATGAGTAATAATTGCCAAATTGGAATAAATTCCTTCGGCTTCCTTTTCACCCAATTCAATATTTATTTGTTGACCCTTCTGATTGTTATTTTGATTCATTTTTACCTAATAATAATTTCTTATCTTAACTCGTCTGATTTTTTAAATGCATTAACTGCATCATTTGTCTTTCCTAATCTTGTATAAACTTTACCTAAAGTTTCCCAAATAGATGCATCTTTATCATTTAGCTGAATTACTCTTTCTAAGTAAGGCAGGGCAGCTTCATATTTAGCTTTATATAAATCTGTTTTCACTTCTTTATCTTGCTCTTCCTTCATAATAGCATCACCCCATTGAACATAAACAACACCTAAATTATATAATGCATTTTCATAATCCGGATCAATGGATTCAGCTGCTTTAAATTGATCTATCGCTTCTTGGTATTTTTTAGCTCCTAATAAAAGCACGCCATAATTGTAATGATAATATTTATTGGTTGGATCTTTTTCAACACCTTCTTTGAAAGCATTAATTGCAACATCAGTTTTATTTGCACCAATATAACTATTTGAAAGTTCTAAAAGTATGTTAGAGTCAGCTGGATATATTTTTTTACCGGCTTCTAAAACTGCAATTGCTTTATCAAACATTTCCATATAAGCAACACTATCTTCCGGATTTTTTGTTGTTGCAAATTGTGTTTTTAAGTTTTTAGCTTTTATATAGTAAATATTACCTAAAAATTTATAACCATCTTTTGATTGATCTTTATCAATAATTACTTGTAATGGTTCAATAGCTTCATCATATTTTTGTAAATTCAATAAAACGAAAGCTAAATTTCTATGTGTTGAAGTTGAATCAGGTTTAATTTTTATTGCCATTCTAAATGATTCAGCGGATTTATCATAATATGCCATCGCACTATCGGTTGTTGTCATATTATTAGCTTTTTGAAAATTATTTACACCTTTGTTAAATTCTAAAGCCCAGGTATTAATCATATCTTGTTCAATCTCTTCTTTGTATTCTTCATCTATTGCCAAGCTTTTTTTATAAGCATTTAACATTTCATCAATTCTATTTAATCTTGCATAAACAAAACCAATTAAAAAATAACCTTCATGGCTTTGAGGATCATTTGTAATTTCTTTTTCCAATAATTCTAAAGCTTTATTCCATTCTTGGGATTTAATTCTCATTTTAGCAGCTGTTATCCACGGTGAAGCAATTGCTAAACTTGAAAAAAGAAAAGCAGTAAATAAAATTGTTGTTATTACTGTTTTAATGGATTTCATTCTAACTCCTTTATTTTCTAATTATTATAGCATTCAAAATTAATATAATATGGGTCTATAATCAATTATTTGAGATTTATATTGTATATTGTTTTCTTTTGTTCCATAAATAAAATGGGTTTTATCTATTAAATTGATTTTACCTTCTTAAAAGAATATTTTTGAACTTAAAAGTGAAGATAAATTGACAACAGAAGAAGTAATTAGATCTGTACCTAAAGTTTTATTGCACGATCATCTTGACGGTGGATTAAGGACAAAAACTATTATTGAGCTTGCAAAAGAATTAAAGTACAAAAAGCTTCCCACAGAAGACCCTTCCGAATTAGCAGTTTGGTTTCACAGAGGTGCAAATAAAGGAAACCTCACTGAATATTTACAAGGATTTGAGCATACTTGTGCTGTTATGCAAACTAAAACCGGTCTTAAAAGAGTTGCATATGAGATGATTGAAGATATGAAAAATGACGGAATTTGTTATGTCGAGACAAGATTTGCACCAGTTTTTCATACATCAATGGGTCTATACCACGAAGATATTGTTAATGCAGTATTAACCGGACTTGAAAAAGGGAAAAAAGATTTTGGAGTTGGATATGGTTTAATATTATGCGGTATGCGTAATATGAAAGATACTTTAGACATTGCAGAACTATCTGTCAATTTTAGAGAACGAGGTGTTGTAGGTTTTGATCTGGCAGGAGAAGAAGGTGGATATCCACCCAAAAATCATATTGAATCATTTCATTTTATTCAAAGAGAAAATTTTAATATTACCATTCATGCAGGCGAGGGATTTGGAAAAGAATCTATTTGGCAGGCAATTCAATGGTGTGGTGCTCATAGAATTGGTCATGCAACACATTTAAAAGATGATTTTAATTTAGACAGTGAAGGAAATGTTATTGGCTTTGGTGATCTGGCTCAATATGTACTTGATAAAAGAATTCCATTAGAGATTTGTCTGTTAAGTAATATTCATACCGGTGCTATTGATAAAATAGAGAATCATCCCTTCGGTACTTTATTTAAAAACAAATTTAGAGTTACAATAAATACTGATGACAGACTGATGAGTGATACTACAATGACAAAGGAATTTTTAACTGCTATTAAATACTTCAATTTAAATTTAGAAGATATTGAGAAGATAACATTAAATTCTATGAAATCAGCTTTTATTAATTATAATGAAAGGCTAAAATTTATATATAATGTTATAAAACCCGGTTATGCAAAAATTAGAGAAAGATTATTATCATTTAAAAATAATACGGAAAAAAATGAAGCAATTATTTAAA
Organism: Ignavibacteriales bacterium CG_4_9_14_3_um_filter_30_11; assembly: GCA_002790365.1. Classification (GTDB taxonomy): domain Bacteria; phylum Bacteroidota; class Ignavibacteria; order Ignavibacteriales; family Ignavibacteriaceae. The sequence continues at coordinate 11,995 of PFVA01000056.1, read as the reverse complement.
AACTATAATTTTGAATTTGATAAAAATGAGACAAAAATATTAAAAACTTTTTGTAAACAAGTTTTAAAACAAATTGAAAGTGATAATAGATTTTTTTCGGAAGTAAAAAGTTTTAGTTCCATTTTAGACAAGTTAGAGGAAGAAGAAAGCCCAATAAAATTAACAAAGGATGAAAGCACACGATTAAAAAATCAATTAAAGCAAAATCTTGAATTCTTAAAAAAAGGACTTAAAAAAAGTTGGTTCCTTAAAAAAATGCTATACCGTTCAATGGTTACTCAGTATTCCAACATACTAACTAAATATTTCTAGGTTAAATAATGATATCAGATAAAGAAAAAATTAATATTAAAGCACCAACAGGTAATAAAGTAAGTTGTAAGGGTTGGATACAAGAAGCTGCTATGAGAATGTTAATGAACAACTTAGATGCAGAGGTAGCAGAAAAACCTGAAGAATTAATTATATACGGCGGAAGTGGAAAAGCAGCAAGAAATTGGGAAGCATACGAGGCAATTATTTCATCTCTTAAAAATTTGGAAAATAATGAAACTTTAATAATACAATCTGGTAAACCTGTAGGAATATTTAAAACCCACACTAATGCGCCAAGAGTTATTATCTCAAATTCTATGCTGGTACCTAATTGGGCTAATTGGGATGAGTTTAGAAGATTGGAAAATCTTGGACTAACAATGTATGGCCAAATGACCGCTGGTAGTTGGATATATATTGGTTCACAAGGAATTCTGCAAGGAACCTATGAAACTTTTTCTGCTTGTGGTGAAAAATATTTTAATAATGACCTGAAAGGAAAACTAATACTTACTGCAGGGCTAGGGGGAATGGGTGGAGCTCAACCTTTGGCTGCAACCATGAATGGTGCAACTTTTTTAGGGGTAGAAGTAAATAAAGAACGAGCACAAAAAAGAGTTGATACAGGTTACTTAGATTTTATTATTGAAGATATATACGAAGCAATTGATATTGTTTCTAAAGCTAAAAAAGAATGTAAAGCAATATCCGTTGCATTAATAGGTAATGCAGGTGAAGTTCTTCCAATTTTATTAAAATCTAATTTTAAACCTGATATAATTACTGATCAAACTTCTGCTCATGATACTTTAAATGGTTATATACCTATGGGTATGAGTTTAAGCGAAGCTTTTGCATTAAGAAAAAGTAATCCTAATAAATATATTGATCTCTCTAAAAAAACTATAGTAAAACATGTAAAAGCTATGTTAGAATTTCAAAAAAGGGGTGCTATAGCTTTTGATTATGGAAATAATATAAGGGGGGAAGCAAAAGATAATGGTGTTTCAAATGCTTTTGATATTCCGGGATTTGTACCAGAATTTATAAGACCACTTTTCTGTGACGGTAAAGGTCCATTCCGTTGGGCTGCTTTATCAGGTGATCCAAAAGATATTTATATAACCGATCAAGCTATAAAAGATACATTTCCTAAAAATAAACCACTTTGTAAATGGATCGATATGGCTCAAAAGAAAGTTCATTTTCAAGGATTACCTTCTAGGATTTGTTGGTTAGGATACGGTGAGAGAGCAAAAATGGGTAAAATATTTAATGACCTAGTTGCACAAGGTAAAATTAGTGCTCCAATTGTAATTGGAAGAGATCATCTTGATTGTGGATCTGTTGCTTCACCAAACCGTGAGACAGAAGGTATGAAAGACGGCAGCGATGCAATTGCTGACTGGCCAATCCTTAATGCTTTACTGAATGCAATAGGAGGTGCAAGCTGGGTTTCAGTACATCACGGAGGAGGTGTAGGTATAGGAAATTCAATTCACGCCGGTATGGTTGTAGTTGCTGACGGAACTAAAGATGCAGAAGAAAGATTGGAAAGAGTTCTTACTTATGATCCAGGAATGGGAATTATGCGACATTCAGATGCAGGTTATGATAGAGCGATTGAAAACGCTAAAACGAATAATGTTAATATTCCAATGTTGAAATAATCTTTTTTATGCTAAAATTTTCAATACATTCTATAAAAAGATTAAAATAATTAAATATTAATCAATTTTAATTCCTTTCTTAATTTTTTAAATAATTGTTTGTAATTTAGTATATGTAAATTTAAATAATTTTACAAAATGAAATATTATACATCACGATGAATAAATAAGAGGTCTAAAATGAATGTAAAAGTATTAATAGCAGATAAATTTCCTGAACAATATATTATTGAGATGAAGAATCTAAATCTTGATGTTAATTATTCTCCTAAACTTGGTGAAAATGACCTCCCTGAATCAATTAAAGATACAGATATTCTTGTCGTTCGATCTACAAAAGTAAATGCACAAACAATTGCAAACGGAAAAAACCTTAATCTAATAATTCGTGCTGGTGCAGGTGTAAATAACATTGATATTAAAGCAGCAAATCAAAAAGGGATTTATGTTGCAAATTGTCCTGGAATGAATTCCGTTGCAGTTGCTGAACTTGCAATGGGTTTAATGATCTCGCTTGACAGAAAGATACCTGACAATATAATTGATTTTAGAAATGCCAAATGGAATAAAGCTGAATACTCTAAAGCAGGGGGGTTAAAGGGAAAAACACTTGGTATAATTGGTGTTGGTGCAATAGGAAAAGAAGTTGCTAAAAGAGCATTAGCATTTGATATGAAAGTCTATGGTAAAGATATTTCTAGAATTGAAGGGGTTATGATTAAAGATTTTTCTGGAATGGATCAGATATTGCCTATGTGTGATATTATTACAATTCACCTTCCTGCTATACCTGAGACAAAGGGATTGTTCAATAAAAAAATGTTCAGCTATATGAAACCAAATTCACTATTAATTAATACATCAAGAGCAGATGTTATTGATGAAGATGCTCTACTTGAAGCAATTGCAGAAAAAAATATTAGAGTAGCAGTTGATGTTTTCAAAGGTGAACCCGAAGACAAAACCGGTACTGTAAGTTCAAAATTTCAATCAAACCCTAATGTTTATGTTACACATCATATTGGCGCTTCAACAGAACAGGCACAGAACGCAGTTGCAGAAGAAACAGTGAGAATAATTAAAGATTATACTACCAGTGGAGTAATTGCTCATTGGGTCAATAGAGCAAAAATTACTGATGCAAAATATCAACTTGTAGTTAAACATTATGATAAACCAGGTGTACTGGCTAATATTTTTGATGCAATAAGGGATAATAAAATAAATATTGAAGAAATTGAAAATATAGTTTTTGAAGGTGGTATTGCTGCTTGTTGTACGATGAAGCTTATTAGTGCAGTTAGCCCAGATATGATCAAGAAAATGAATGAAAACCCGGATATCTTAAGTATTTCACATGTAGCAATTTAAAAATTAGGTTCTTTAGTTAAAAATTAAGTAGCCTATTTATTTAAAATTAACATCTATCAAGTCTTTTATCAAACCGTAGTAATAGGGTACTTTTAAAATTTCAACTAACCCTTCTCTATCCACTTCGTCCAAATTAAAAATAAGAGAAGAAATGTTTTCAATTATAAAATTTTTAGATGCTTCATTAAATGAATTAAATAGCTCTGAGTTCTCTTTTGTATTTAATATCTTATTCTGAATTTCTTCAGCTATGTCATCAAATATTTTTATTTTTTCTTTATCAAATGAAACAAAAGCATAATTAACAAAAGGGGTAGGAAAATCAAAAATATCGGATATCTTTTCACTTAAGCTTAATCCTAAGTTAACATCTCCGGAAGTAAAATTATCATCCCAGACAATTAATTTATTTTTATTTTCAATGTTTCTATTCTGAGATATTTCAATATTTACATCTAGTCCATATTCTTCTTTAAACATTATTTTACTTAATATTACTTCCGTTGATGAAACATCACCAAATAAAGTGAGTTTACTAATATTATCTTTTTGATTAAAATAGAAATAAGAGTTGGACAAATTTCCATCAAACGACATTCCTAACCTAGAAGAGACATATAATTCTTTATTTTTTAAAAGATCTAGAGTGGGAATTAAAGCAACTCCAATTTTATCTTCTGCTAACTAGAACTAATAATTGCAGATGGTAAATAAAAAACATTTAACTCTTTCTTATCAACTAAACTTTCAGCCAATAATCTAGAATAAATATTGTTAGGTAAATAAAATTTCATATATTCTAATTCTATTTAAAAAAGAAAAGCACCTTAAAAGGTGCTTTTATAAAACCATTAGAAAAAAATTAATCTTTTGGTTTTGCCTCACTGACAATGATATTTCTACCACTTAATTCAGACTCGTGTAAGGCTGTAATGGCAGCTTTAGCTTCTTCATCGTTTTCCATTTCAACGAATCCAAAACCTCTGGATCTTCCAGTATATCTGTCCGTTACTACTTTAGCAGATACTACTTTACCATGTGCTTCAAATGTTTCTTGTAACATTTGGTCATTTACAGACCATGGAAGACTGCCAACAAAAAGTTTCTTACTCACTAGTGAACCTCAGAAAATATTAATGAATGTAATTTTACGGATTGTCCGTTTTTTAAAAATAGCACTATAATAGCTAAAATCAAAATTATTTTGGAAAAAGACCAATTTTAATAATATCAGTAAAATTAAGATTTACCTTTAATTCTAGCTGCTTTTCCAGCTAAATTTCTTAGGTAATATAATTTTGCTCTTCTTACCTTACCTTCTTTTATAATTTCAATACTTGCTATTTTTGGTGAATGTAAAGGAAATATTCTTTCAACACCAACACCGCTAGATATTTTTCTAACTGTAAAAGTTCTATTTGATCCCTTTCCTTTTAATGCAATTACATTACCTTCAAATGACTGAATTCTTTCCTTATCACCTTCAATTACTCTTACTTGAACTTTAACTTGATCACCCGATTTGAAATTAGGGTTATCAGATTTCTTTTGTTCAGGTAATATATTATTTATATCAACCATTGTGTTCTCCGTTATTATTTAATTTTTTCCACTTTCTAGTTAAGCTTTTTGAAAGCTTATCTTTCCATTTATCAATTTCTTTTTTATTACCTGATAATAATACATCAGGTACTTTAATTCCATTATATTCAGCAGGTCTTGTATAACAAGGTGCCTCAATTGATTCTCCATTCTGAAAAGAATCATTTAATGCTGATTCACTATCATTAAGAACGCCGGGTATTAGTCTAACAACTGCATCGGTGATTATAAGTGCAGGTAGTTCACCTCCGGTTAAAACAAAATTTCCAATTGATATTTCATCAGTTGCAAATTTTTCTCTAACTCGTTCATCAATTTCTTTATAATGCCCTGCGACAATAATAATATTTTTTGAAAGTGAAAACTTATTAGCAGTTTTCTGATCAAATATTTTCCCTCTTGGAGTTGTAAATATTATATTATCATAGTTTCTTTCTTTTTGTAAACTAGATATACATTCAAAAAAAGGTTCCGGTTTTAAAACCATCCCAGCTTCACCACCAAAAGGTTTGTCATCTATCTGTTTATGTTTGTTAAAAGCATAATCACGAAGATTATGAACAACAATTTCTACTTTCTTTTTTGTTTGAGCTCTTTTTAATATGCTAATATTCAGTGGGCTTGAAAGTAGTTCAGGTACAGCAGATATTATATCAATCCTCATCATCTTCTTCATAATACTCATCTAATTTTTTCAATATCAATACCTTTTTTTTAGGATCGAATTTATCAATAAATTCAGGAACATCAGGTATTAACCTTTCTGAATTGTTCACATCTAGAATTACATAAACATCATTTGCCGGAAATTTAAGAACATCTTTGATTTTTCCAATTTTTTCATCATTACAAAAAACAATACTACCTATCAAATCATGAACAAAAAAATGATCTTCAGGTAGTTCTAAAAGATCATTTTTATCTACAAAAATATTTTTACCAATTAAAATTTCTGAATCAGATTCTGAATCGAAATTTTTTATTTTCAAAAAGAAACAATCGTTACCTTCTTCAATATTTTCAACCTTAAGGAGTTTTTTATCGCCAAAAAAATCCATAAAAATCTTTTCAAGCTTGGAAAATATTTCTTTAAAATCAAAAGATGATACTATCTTTACAGTTCCATTTCTTCCATGAGAAGAAATAACTTTTGCTATAAGAAGATAATCACTCACTAAAACTGTAAAGGTATTTTCCTTTAATCTAAAATTTCTAATATAGCTCTCTTCCCGTCTTTAGCGGCTATGGCGGTAAGAAGAGTCCTCATTGCTTGAGCAGTTTTACCTTGTTTCCCAATAACTTTCCCAACATCATTTGCTTGCACTTTTAATTGAAGTACAACTTTATTTTCTTCTGGTGTACTTTCATTGACATTAACATTGTCAGGTGCATCAACAAGATGTTTAGCAATAAATTCAATGAATTCTTTCATAAAAAGAAGTCTCCTTATTTAGACCAGGGCAACATTAGAATAATAATACAGTTAAGAAAAAATAAAAAGATTATTCATTAGTTTTTTCTTCAGAAGTAGTACCCTTTACTTCTGCTGTACTTCCGTTACTATTATTATCTTTAATTTCTGGTTTCTCTGTTACTACAGTTTCTTCTATTTTGGTTTCAACTTCTTTAGCTTTTACTTCAGTATCAGCTTTTTTAGCTTCAGCTTGTTTTGCAACAGCTTTTTTAGATTGTTTCTTTTTTTCAGAAGAAGTATTAAGTTTAGCTTCTCTCATTTTTGCCCAGTTACTGATTTCAGCTTCAACTTGTTCTTCTGATAAGCCACGACCCATTAACTCTCTCTTCAGCAAGATACCGTTTTGTGTCAATAAGCTTTTTACTGTATCTGTTGGTTGAGCTCCAACACCTAACCAATAAAGTGCCCTATCTTCATCAATATTAATTGTATGTGGTTTAGTAAGCGGGTTGTATAAACCTATAGCTTCTAAAATTTTACCATCTCTTGGTGATCTTGCATCAGCAGCTACTACTTTATATATAGGTTGCTTTTTCTTTCCCATTCTTCTTAATCTTAATTTAACCGCCAATTTATTATAACCTCCTATTAGTTATCGTTTTCAATTAAACTTTAAATTATTTAGTGATGACGAATTGAATCCTTTTTTACTCATTTTAGTCATCATTTTCTTCATTTCATTAAATCTTTTTAACAGCCTGTTTACATCTTGAATTGATGTTCCGCTACCAAAAGCTATTCTTTTTCTCCTTCCTCCATTTAATATTTTTGGAGAAATTCTCTCTATTTTTGTCATAGAATTGATGATAGCTTCTATTTTTACGAATGCATTATCATCAATTTGTGCGTTTTTGAGCTGAGAACCAATTCCTGGTATCATTCCAATTAACGATGATAGAGAGCCCATTTTCTTTATCATCTTAATTTGCTTAAGAAAATCATTAAAATCAAATTTATTTTGTCTTAATTTATTTTCTAAATTTTCAGCTTCGATTTCATCAATGGTGTCTTGAGCTTTTTCAACAAGTGAAACAATATCACCTTTGCCCAAAATTCTTGAAGCCATCCTTTCAGGAAAAAAGGCTTCAATGGATTTTAATTTTTCTCCATTGCTTATAAACTTTATCGGTTTACCAACAACTGATTTAATAGAAAGAGCAGCACCGCCTCTTGCATCACCATCCAATTTAGTAAGAACAATTCCATCAAAATTAATTTTTTCATTAAATGCTTTTGCAGAATTTACTGCATCCTGACCTGTCATAGAATCAACAACAAATAATATTTCGTCAGGTTTAACAATATTTTTTATCTTTACCACTTCTGTCATCATGTTTTCATCAACATGCAGACGACCGGCAGTATCAATAATTAAAGTATCAAAGTTATTTTCTTTAGCTTCTTTCAAAGAATCTTTTACAGCTTTAATTGCGTCTTTTTCAGTTACAGAAAATACAGGTATATTTATTTGACCACCCAATATTTTCAATTGTTCAACTGCAGCAGGTCTATAAACATCAGCAGCTGTAAGAAGAACTTTTCTTTTCTGTTCTTTAAGTTTACCTGCAAGTTTAGCTGAAAAAGTAGTTTTACCTGAACCTTGTAAGCCTACAATTAAAATTACTGTTACCCCGGAAGAGTTTAGTTTTAGTTGGCTATTATTACTTCCTAATAGATCAGTAAGTTCATCGTGGATAATTTTTGTAATTAATTGTCCAGGTGTAATAGAACTTATTACTTTTTTTCCTAAAGCTTTTACAGATACTTGTTCAATAAAATCTTTTGTTACTTTATAATTTACATCAGCATCTAAAAGAACGCGTCTAATTTCTCTTAATGTATCTGAAATATTATTTTCAGTCAGTTTGCCATGTCCTGTTACTTTCTTTAGGGCTTTTTCAAGTTTGAGAGATAAATCTTCAAACATAATTATTCTCGATCAAAGAGCTATTAAATATTTTGTTATGCTTCACGCAAAGCATTTGCACCTGAAACAATTTCCAGAATTTCTTTTGTAATTGCAGCTTGTCTTTCTTTATTGTAAGTAATGGTAAGAGTTCTAATTAACTCTTTAGCATTTGTTGTTGCATTATCCATTGCTGTCATTCTTGCACCCAATTCAGCTGCGTTAGACTCTAAAAGCATTCTCCATATCTGTGCACTTAAGTGTTTTGGCAGTAAATATTTTAAAATCTCTTTTTTATTCGGTTCAAAAATATAATTAGCTTCGTTTTTACCTTCCTCAATTTTTGCTGCTTCTATTGAAATGGGTAACAGTGTTTCATTTATAACTTTTTGCTGAATAATGGATTTAAATTCATTATAAACAAATATTATTTTATCAAATTTATTTTGCAAATATCCATTTACTAAAATATCACTAACTTTATTTGTAGTATTAAATTCCAATGATGAAAATACTCCAATCATTTTATCTAGCATTTGAATATCATGCTTTTTAAAATAATCAAATCCTTTCTTCCCAATACATAATAGCTGAGTATTTATACCATTTGGAGATAACACTTCATTAATTAGTCTATGTGTCTCTTTAATAATATTTGTATTAAAAGCTCCACATAAACCTCTGTCGGCACTAAGTACAACAACAATAACTTTTTTAACTTCTCTAATTTCAAGTAAAGGAAAAGATGAAAAGTCTTCAGGGGAAACCAAATGAGAGATCATAGAAGATATTTTGTGGGCATAAGGTCTTGCACTAGTAACCCTTTCCTGTGCTTTCCTTAATTTTGCAGCAGCAACCATTTTCATGGCGTTGGTTATCTTCTCGGTATTTTTAATACCTTTAATTCTTAATTTTATGTCTCTTAATGTTGCCATCTAAAAATTCTTATTCTTTATTTAAATACAACTGCAAATTCATCAGCAGCTTTTTTAATCAATTCAATAGAAGCATCACTTAGTTGTTTTTCTTTTTTGATTACATCAAAAACTTGTTTGTATTTCATTTCAATAAATTCCAAAACTTCTTTTTCATATCGTTTTACATCAGCAATATCAATATTATCTAAGTATCCGTTTGTACCTAAATAAATTGCAACAACTTGTTTTTCTACTTGAATAGGTACATACTGACCTTGTTTTAGTAGTTCAACTAATCTGGCACCTTTTGCTAAAGTTTTTTGAGTATGTGTATCAAGATCTGAACCAAATTTTGCAAATGCTTCAAGTGCTCTGTATTGAGCAAGATCAAGTTTTAAACTACCGGCTACTTTTTTCATAGCTTTTATCTGAGCATTTCCACCCACACGAGATACAGAAATACCCACATTTATAGCAGGTCTAACACCGGAGTTAAATAAACTTGATTCAAGATATATTTGTCCATCAGTAATTGATATAACATTTGTAGGAATATATGCAGACACATCACCTTGCTGAGTTTCGATAATTGGTAATGCTGTTAAACTTCCACCACCTAAATCTTCACTTAGTTTAGAGGCTCTTTCCAATAAACGAGAGTGAAGATAAAACACATCACCAGGATAAGCTTCACGACCCGGAGGTCTTCTTAATAATAAAGAAAGTTCTCTATAAGCAACAGCTTGTTTGGAAAGATCGTCATAGACAACTAGTGCATGTTTACCATTGTCTCTAAAAAATTCACCTAATGTTGCACCTGAATATGGAGCTATAAATTGAAGAGGCGCAGGCTCTGCAGCAGTAGCAGAGATAACTGTTGTGTAATCCATCGCTCCGTTTTCTTCAAGCTTGGCTACAACCTGTGCAACGGTTGATCCTTTTTGTCCAACAGCCACATAAATACAGAAAACAGGATCTATACCTAAAGTTTTTGCTTCTTCAGTATGAGTATATTTTTGATTGATGATTGCATCAATTGCGACTGCAGTTTTACCTGTTTGTCTATCACCAATAATTAATTCTCTTTGACCTCTACCAATTGGAATCATAGAATCGATAGCAGCAATACCGGTTTGTAAAGGTTCTTTTACAGGAGCTCTTTGAATAACACCCAATGCTTTTCTTTCAATGGGTAAAAATTTATTAGTTGTTATACCTCCCTTTCCATCAATTGGAACTCCTAAAGGAGTAATAACTCTACCGAGCATTTCTTCACCTACAGGCATTGAAGCAACTCTTTTTGTCCTTTTTACAGTATCACCTTCTTTTATCAATCTTGATTCACCAAAAAGAACACAACCTACACTATCTTCATCCAAATTTAGTACCATTCCAAAAACATCGTTAGGAAATTCAACTAACTCACTCATCATTACTTGTGAAAGTCCGTAAACTCTCGCAATACCATCACCAACTTGTAAAACAGTACCAACATCATAAATGTCAGCTTCGCTTTCAAAACCTGATAATTGTTTTCTTAATATCGCCGATATTTCATCTGGTCTGACTTCAGCCATAATTTTTTCCTTCTTATTTTCCTTTTATCAATTTAAGGTGGCTCCACCTTCTAAAAATTTTTTCTTTAGCAATTCCAATTGGTGTTTTACAGAAGCATCGTGAACAGTATCACCAATTTTTGCAATAAATCCACCAATAATAGTCTCATCAATAGAATAATTTAATCTAATCTGTTTGTTTAGTTTTTGTCCTAAATTTTCTGTTAAAACTTTGGATTGATTATCATCGAACTTAAATGCAGTTTTAACATCAACATTTACAATTCCTAAATGTTCATCCATAAGGTCTAGATATTTTTCAAAAATATTTATAAAATAATTTTCCCTTCCTTTTTTAATTACAAATCTTAAAAAATATAGAGTTTCAATATTTATTTTATCTTTAAATATTTCATCAATTATAGACAATTTTAATTGTCCTTTTATAACAGGACTATCCATAACAGAAACTAATTGTTTGCTGGAATGAAATACTTTAAGTATAAATTTTACATCTTCAGAAATTACTTCAAATAATTTCTTATATATAGCAGTTTCAAATAATGCAGAAGAATATCTTATTGATACTTTATATTGACTCATTACAAATTAGTTTTTTGTTATTTCTTTAATATAATTATCTGCTATTCTCTTTTGAGTTTCTTTATTCAAATTCTCTTTAAGAATTTTCTCAGCAGCCTGAACAGCAATCTCTGCCACCTGACTTTTCAACTCTTCAAATGCAGTTTCTCTTTGTCTTTCAATTTCCAGGGTTGCATCGTTAACAATTTTTTGAGCTTGTTCTTTGCTCTCTTTTAACATCTGCTCTTTTAAACCTTCAGCATATTCTCTACTTTTGTTAACCAACATTTTAGATTCTTCATCAGCTTTAGCAAGTCTCTCTTTATTTTCAAGGAGAATCTTTTCCGCTTCTTCTTTTGCTTTTTCAGCTTTTTCTAGAGATTCTCTTATAGAAGATTCACGCTGATCCAATGCAGTTAATATAGGCTTCCAAGCAACTTTTTTAAGAATAAACATTAACATAACAAAAGTTACTACAGTCCAAAAAATAACCCCGGGATTTACATCAATTATACTTCCGCCACCTTCAGAGGTAAAAGCAAAAAATGATAATGTTAAACCGGTAATCATATAATTTCCTTAATTAAATAATAATTTTTAAA
>PFVA01000119.1:2051-5452 GCA_002790365.1 Ignavibacteriales bacterium CG_4_9_14_3_um_filter_30_11 | reverse complement strand
ATACCTAATGCATTTAATAAATTGAAAGAAGGTATTAGTGAAATTAAAGCGCTAAATAGAAATTATCGAATTACCGGACGATGTGTAATACAAAAAGATAATTTTAAGGATTTACAAAATATTATTGTTTCTGCAAAAGAAATCGGGCTAGACCAAATAAGTTTTTTAACAGCTGATGTTACAACAGAAGCTTTCAACAGACCAAACTTATGGAGTGATGATAAAATTGCTGATATAAAACTTTCATTAGAAGAATTACCTATTTTTAAAAAAATAATTGATAAAATACTTAAAGAGAATTTTAAAGATTTCAAGAATGGGTTTATTGCAGAGTCACAAAATAAATTTAGAAATTTTTATTCATATTACGCTTATTTTTGTGAGAAAAGTGATTTACCTAAAGTTAGTTGCAATGCACCATGGGTTTCAACAGTTATAGAACCTGATGGAAGTGTACGCCCTTGTTTCTTTCATAAAATAATTGGAAATATTAAAAATCAAGAGTTAGTTGATATTCTTAATTCTGAAACGGCAATTAATTTTAGGAAGAAATTAGATATAAAGTCTAACCCAATTTGTAAAAAATGTGTTTGCAACCTTAATTTTTCACTGATAAGTAAAGTTTAGACTACTCAGTATAAAAACCTTCAAATTCAGGTTTTCGGTATCTTAACCAAAATTTTTGAAGTAGTTTTATCTCGTATGGGAAATTAAACAGATTATTTTTATAACGAATTGAAGCCAACCATTTGATAACATTTAATTGAAATTTTGAAAGTTTATAGTCTGATATTGTTGGCGAATATCCGTTGAGTACAATTTCAAAATTATGAATTTTCTTAATCATCTTTTTAGTTAACCAAGGGGTTAAAGGGTTTCTGTGAGTATCAAATTTTTCCCAAGCCGGTTCAAGCCACTCTTCTAAATTTTTAGGATAAAAAAATCCAAGTTCTTTAGATTGATTTAATAAGCTTGAATTTTCAGTTGGAACAGGACTAAACACATGAATAATAATTTCAGTATCTGGATTTATTTTTTTTATTTCTTTTATGAAATTTATGTCGTAGTCTATCTGTTGTTCAACTTTTTCATCGGTATCCGCAGGTAGTCCAAGAATAAATGAATACTCTGGAATTATATTAAAATTTTTCATATTTGCTGCAAATTTTTTAATCAACTCTCCTGTCTGCTTACCACCTTTATTAATATTTTTCAAAAGTTCATCATTTCCGCTTTCAGCACCGAAGAAAATCATTTTGCATCCTGCTTTTTGAAGTAAAACTAAAGTGCTGTCAGAAAATTTATTCATAGTGTCAATTCTACCTTCCCCCCACCAATTTATTCCTTCATTCATCATTAGTTCTGAAAATTCCCTTACTCTTTTTTCAGAAACGAAAAAATTATTGTCAAAAAATATCACAGCATCAATTTTATATTTTCCTTTAAGATATTTTATATCTTTATAAATATTTTCAGCAGACTTAGCCTGCCAATGTGCTTCAAAAATTGGTACAATACCGCAAAACGAACAAGTGAAAGGACAACCCATACTTGAATGATAAGCAATTGTTCTTTCCCCCAAGAATGTTTTACCAATATATTTTTCTATTGAATAGAAATCATTTAATTTTTCTAAAGGTAATGGCTTTAATAAATTTTGATCTGGTATCTCCGATTTTTTGTTTTTAATTATCTCAAAATTATTTTTGTAAATAAGATTTTCAATATTTCTAATTTCTAAATTGTTTTCTATAGCATATAGTAATCTTACAAAAGCATAATCTCCTGGACCATAAACTATATAATCTACATATCCCGAATCTATTACCGTTCTATGATGGTTTGAGGCAAAATATCCTCCCCAAATATTTATAATTTTAGGATATTCTCTTTTTATCTTTTTTGTAATTGTTATTGCTTGTTTTAATTGTGGCCCTGGCATAACTGTAGAAGCAAAATATTTATACTCACCGGATAGAATATAATTTCTAATCTTTATCCAAGGGTCTTTTTCAAGATTTCCGTCAACAATCACATATTCATACACACCCTCAATTGAGGCTGCTATTTGTAAAATTGATAATGGCAATGCATGGTTATACTTTCCACTTCTCGGATTAAAGAAAATTATTTTATACATATTATTTATAATTTTATGGGCATTTCATTTTAAAATAATTTATTATATACATATAATAATAATATTAATAAAAATTACAAAGAATGAATATCCTAAAATATATAAGAAATACAATTTTTAATATTTTAAATTCTAGGGAAAATAATCTTAAATCCCCTAAAGATGCTTATGATATTTGGGCTGATTCATACGGACTTGATAATTATAATCTAACATTGCACTATGATAATATTATTATAAATAAATTTCTATCTGAAATTGATGTTAAAGATAAAACTGTATTTGATTACGGTTGCGGAACTGGTATAAATTGGGAAGTAATTTTACAGAAAAATCCCAGCAATTTAATTGGTTGTGACATATCCCAAAATATGATTAACCAATTAAAAAAGAATTTCCCCGATGCCGAAGTTTATAAAACCGATAATTTAAGTTTATCATTTCTCCCCAAAAATAGTTGCGATATTATTATTTCCACTCTTGTTATTGCACATATAAAGGACATTCAAAAAATGTTCTCTGAATGGGAAAGAGTTCTAAAAAATAAAAGCGAAATATTTATTACGGATTTTCACCCAAATCTGTTGAGTAAAGGAGGTAAAAGAACTTTTAGTATAGGCAAAGAATTAATAATTATAGAAAATTATTGTCATACCATAAAAACTATAGAAGAAATATTAGCTCAATTTGGTTTTAAGAAAATAAATTTAATAGAGTTTAAAATTGATGAAGAAGTAAAACAATTTTACAATGAACAAAATGCTATAAAAGTTTATAATAAATTTTACAACACCCCTTTTATTTATGGACTTCATTTAAGTAGATGATATGCTAATAAACAATGTTAAAATAATAAATAGTAACAATGATTGTTCACAAATAAAAATAGATGGTTCAAGAATTATTGAAGTCACTAATTCTAAATTTAGTGCTAAAAACAGTAGTAAAGAACTGTTCATTGATTTTGATGAAGCAATTGCCTTCCCCGGTTTAATCAATTCACACGATCATCTTGAGTTTAATTTATTTTCAAAATTAGGCAATAAAAATTATAGAGATTATATAGATTGGGGAGACGATATTAATATAAAAAATAAAGAACAAATAGAAATAATTAAACAAGTGCCAAAAGATTTATCTTTTCGATGGGGGCTTTATAAAAATCTAATATGTGGTGTAACTACTATTATAAATCACGGAATTAATATTGTTACTCATATTAATAATTTACCTGATGTTTTTACAGGATATCATTATTTAC
>PFVA01000119.1:582-2018 GCA_002790365.1 Ignavibacteriales bacterium CG_4_9_14_3_um_filter_30_11 | reverse complement strand
ATAATTTTCTTAATAAAGAACTGATTGGAATTCATGCAATTAGTATGAACGCAAAGCAGAGTAAGAAATTCAAAGCTATTATTTGGTGTCCGGATTCAAATTTATTTTTATACAATAAAACTGCAAACATTTCAGAAATTAAGAAATATACAAGCATATTATTCGGTACTGATTCAACTCTTAGCGCTAACTGGAATATATGGAATCATTTAAGATTGGCCCGTCAATTTGATTATCTGAATGATAAAGAATTATATTATAGTTTAACTGAAAATGCATCATATATTTGGGATTTTAAGTTAAAAGGTAAAATCGAAAAAAATATGATTGCTGATATTGTTATATGTAAAAAGAAATTCACTGATATCTGGGAAAGTTTTTACAATATAAACCCTGAAGATATTTTGTTAATTGTAAAAAATGGAAGATGTATTTTTATCGATTCTGTATTAACAACACAACAACAAAATTTTGATAAAAATAAATTTGATATTATTTATATAAACTCAATTAAAAAATATGTGATAAAAGGAATTCATGAATTGATAAAATCAATTCATAAAATTCACCCAGAATATCAATTCCCTATTTCTATTTAACAAATCAAAAATAATTTTAAAATATAAATGAAAATTGCATATGTAAATTATTTTTATGACGAGTATCTAACTGAAAATGAGTACCTATTAAAATATCACAGTATTCATGGATGGTGTAAAGGATTATCCTCTCAAGGACTGAATGTTGAAGTGTTTCAGCGTTTTTCCAAAAATATAATATTTAAAAAAGACAATGTTACATATAATTTAATTAATGATTATAAACCCAACCGTTTAAAAAAATATCAAATACCTCACTTATTAAATAAAACTATCAAAAAAGGAAATTTTGATATAATTCATATAAATAGTTTTATTCATATTTTTCAAGCTTATTTTTTAAAGAAAATAAATCCTACTTCAAAAATAGTTATTCAACATCATGCAGAAAAACCACCAAGAGGTTTTAGAAAATATCTGCTAAAATATTTTTCATCATCAATAGATGGATTTATTTTTGCCTCTACAGGAATATATAACAATTGGATAAAAACAAAATCCATTGATCATTCAATTCAAAAAATAGAGATAATGGAAAGCTCAACAAATTTTTGCATTAAAAAGCGTAGTAAAGCAAGAGAAATTACCGGATTAAAAGGAAATCCAATATTATTATGGGTAGGAAGGTTAACCGAAAATAAAGATCCTTTAGTTGTTTTAAAAGGCTTTTTATTGTTGTTGCAAGATTTTGCTAATGCAAAATTATATATGATTTATTCTGAAAATAAACTTGAAAAAGAAATTCTATCATTATTAAATGAAAACACTTTACTTAAAAATTCTGTAACACTTATTGGTACAATGAACCATAATTTAATTAGTGATTATTATAATAGT
>PFVA01000119.1:0-555 GCA_002790365.1 Ignavibacteriales bacterium CG_4_9_14_3_um_filter_30_11 | reverse complement strand
AGTTTATGTGAGGGTATGGCATGCGGTCTAGTTCCAATTGTAACTAATATTTCATCATTTAATACAATGACTAATAATGGAAAAATAGGGGGCTTATGGAAATGCGGAGATGTAAACTCATTTTATAATATTAGTAAAGAAGTAATAAACAAGCCAATAGCAATTGAATCAGAAAAAGTTTTAAAATATTTTTTAAATAATTTAAGCTTTTCGGCAATATCTAAAAAAGCTAAATTATTTTATGAGAATTTATTGAAGTGTTAATAGTCATCAACTATTATATAGTTCATTTTTAATTTTATTGAATTTCAAAAAAGTTAATCCAGTTATTAAAGATATTATTCCAAAAAAACTAATACTTAATCCTACTATTCCTGCATATTCACAAGATAATGGTAAAATAATAATAATTAATATAGACTCTAAAATAGAAATTTTCCAAAATGGTTCTTGTTTTATCGAACGCATATAACTTGTCATAGCATATTTTAAATGATGAGGTATTATTGACAAAGACAAGAAAATAAAGGGTGTTAAAGGCAAAAATCTACTGGA
>PFVA01000090.1:14798-22135 GCA_002790365.1 Ignavibacteriales bacterium CG_4_9_14_3_um_filter_30_11 | reverse complement strand
TACTTCCTGAAGAAAGTTTGTCTGTGAAAAATAGAGTCATACCAAGAATACAAATAATAATGGTAATGATGTTTATCTTTTCATATTTTGTCTTATTTATCATTGGCTCAAAAATCAGTACATAAATTGGGGCAGTATATTGTAGAAAAACTGCATTAGCGGCTGTTGTTGTCTTTGTAGCTATAACATATAAAATAAGTACGGCAGCATAAAGTCCGGCATTAATAAAAGTAAATATATTAGCTTTTAAAAGTTCTTTATTAAATACTACTAAAAATATGAGCGCTGCAAATGCACATCTGAAAAATGATATTTGCATTGGAGTAAGCGAAGTGAGTTTTATAAATATACCACCTGTACTCCATAGAATTGCTGCAATTATAATTGCAATAATACCTTTTTGATGTTCTGGTAAATGTTTCAATAAAAGTTGTAGTTTATTTTTAAAATAGTGAACAACTTCCTAAATTCAATGCTAAATATCAATTATATTTTTACGATATTTAGATAAACAAATAAAATTAATGTGAAATATCTTTACGATCCTCCAAAAGTTATCAAACTTATTTACTCAAATTTTTTGTGGAACACAAAAAATAATGAAATATTACTTACTTTTGATGATGGACCAAATCCGGAAACAACTGAAAAATTATTAGAACTCTTAAAAGTTAGCAATATTAAGGCATTATTTTTTTGTTTAGGTGAAAATGTTAAAAAATATCCTGATTTATGTCAAAGAATTATCGATGATGGGCATACTGTGGGTAATCATACTTTCAGCCACAAGAGAATAAATGAAGTTAGTAAAAATGAAATTATTGAAGAAATAAGAAATACAAATATTTTGCTTTCTGAGTTGTTCGATTACCAGATTAAATATTTTAGGCCTCCTCACGGAAGGATTACTTTAGCAACAACAAAAATAATGAATGAAGTTAAATTAGTAAATGTTATGTGGTCATTGCTCACTTGGGATTATAAGGGAAATTATAAAACTGTAAAAAAATCTATTACAAAATATCTTAGGAATAATTCGATTGTGGTTATGCACGATAGTAATAAAACTAAAAACATATTTATAGATTCTGTAAGATTATTAGTTGATGAAGTTAAGAAAAATAATTACAAATTCGGTGAGTCAGAAAATTGTTTGAAATAATATTTATAATATTAATAGTACTTTATTTTATACAGTCATCTATCTTTTTGATTGGTGTAGTAAAGAAATTTTCACAAATCAAGGAAGAAAAATTACTCACAGCTACAGTTATAGTGGCTGCAAGAAATGAAGAAAAAAATATACTAAAATGTTTAGAATCATTGGATAAACTAATTTATCCGGAAGGAAAATTAGATATAATTATAGTTGACGACAGATCAACAGATAAAACCGGTGAAATAATTGATGAATTTATTAAAGATAAACACATATTCACAAAAATAATCAGCAAAGAGGAAAGCAGTAAATTAAAAGGTAAGACAAATGCTTTATCATGTGGAATAAATACTGCTAAAGGTAAAATTATTTTTACAACTGATGCCGATTGTATTGTAAAACCTTCGTGGGTATTCAAAACAGCTTCTTATTACAAAGAAAATATTGCTATGGTAAATGGATTTACTACTCAAATTGCTGATAGTAATTTTACCGGTATGCAAAGTATAGATTTTATTTATCTTTTAATGATAGCATCTAGCACAATAAATTTGGGTAAACCGATAAGCTGCATTGGAAATAATATGTCCTATCTAAAAAAAGCATACTTGGAAGTAGGTGGTTATGAATCTCTTCCTTTTAGTGTGACAGAAGATTTTAATTTACTTATGGCAATTAGCAAACTTGGTAAGTATAAAATTATTTATCCAATGGATAAAGAAACTTTAGTTACATCTATGCCTTGTGAAAATATAAAATCATTATATAGACAAAAGAAAAGATGGGCGGTAGGTGGACTTGGCGTTCCATTAAGCGGATTTATGATTTTGATAAGTGGTTACTTAACTTATTTAATAATGTTATTATTACCATTTTTTTATTCCACGCTTTCATTATTTTTGTTAAGCCTTAAAATATTTTTTGATTTTCTTATTTTATTTCATGTACATCATCGGCTTGGTATATTAAAAAATATGAAATACTTTATTACTACTGAAATCTATTTTATTATATATATCTTGGCACTTCCTTTTTTAGTTGCCTCTAATAGAAAAGTAAAATGGAAGGGGAGAGAATATTAATGCTTTTGCTTTGCAATTATTATGTTACTTATAGATGCAATGCTTTTTGTGAGTTTTGTCATTTTGGTGTACACGAGAATTTTTCAAATACTCCTTATGCTGATTTAGAAACATTTAAAGATAATATTCAACAAGTTTCTAAACTAGGTGTAAAATTTTTGGATCTTACCGGAGGTGAACCACTCCTGCATAAAGATATTCATTTAATGGTGGAATACGCAAAAAGATTTAGAATACAGACAAGCATTACTTCTAATGGATTGCTATATCCTAAATTTGCAGAAAAACTTGCCGGGAATGTTGATCTATTACACTTCTCTTTAGATTCACCCGATGAAGAAGAACATAATAAAATTAGGAAAGTTGACTGCTATAATTTTGTTTTAAAAAGTATTGATATTGCTAAATCTTTAGGAGAATATCCTGATATTCTTTTTACTGTTACAAATGAAACATATAAAAAATTACCCAGGATGCATCAACTAGCAAAAGAAAAAGATCTGATGCTGATCGTAAACCCGGTTTTTTCGTATTTCGGAAATCCTGGATTGAATGAAGAAGCAATTAATTTTATTAATGAATATTGTACAGGGAAAATGGACATTTATCTCAATCAAGGTTTTATGAAACTTAGAAGAGATGGTGGTAACAATATAAATGATCCAAAATGCAAAGCTGTTTCTCGTGTAATTGTAATTTCTCCTTACAATGAAATAATTTTACCTTGTTATCATTTTGAAAACGATAAAATTAAAATTGACAGGCCAATAAAAGAAATTAGAAATTCTCAGAAGATATTAGATTTTAAGAAAATGGAAGGAAGATTTGAGTTTTGTCAAGGCTGTACTGTCAATTGTTATTTTGAGCCATCATTTTTCTTCCCAACAAATTTATATGCAATTTCCAGTTTAACATCAAAATTTAAATACAGCTATAATAAATTTGTAAAACAAAAATTAAAAAAACTTAGGTATTCAAACGGAAAATAAATAATGTGTAAATTTTTCTCTCTACTTTTAATTTTTATTTCTTTTCAAACTTTTCCTCAGTCTAATATTGAATGGTTCCCAAGCGGAATTAATATTCAACCATTTACGGCAAATTTTTTAGAGCCAAAAGCAGGATTTTCTTATTTAATTTCTGAAAGTAACATTAGGCTAGATATTGGCACATCAGCGGATATAATTAAAATAAAAAGTGATAATAAAATTTCATCTTTTGGTGTTGATCTTTTTACTTACACCAGATTGAGAAGCGAAAGTAATTTTAAATTTCCTGTTGAGACAACTGATTTTTATTTCGGTTTAAATTATGCACAAAGATATTTTAGTGAAGAAAATCAATATGGATTTAGATTTAGATTTGCACACATTAGCACACATTTAGTTGATGGAAGTTTTAATCAACAGAGTAATTTGTGGAGAAATGGAAGGATCCCTTTTGTTTACAGTCGTGAATTTTTTGAGCTGATACCGTTCTATAAAAAAAATAGTTTTCGGGTATATTTAGGTGTAACTTATTTATTTCATACTTTACCTTCAAACATAAGTAAAGGGATATATCAATTTGGGTTTGATAAATATTTTACAAATTTTCCTGCTGATGTTTTTACACCTTTTATTGCTTATGATTTTAAATTATCAAAAATTGATAAATATACCGGTAACAATATTATTTCTACCGGGATTAAATTTGGTAAGTATGATGAAAAAGGATTTCGAATCGAATTAAATTATTACTCAGGTAAAAGTGTACACGGACAATTGTTTGATATTAACGAAAATTATTTTGCTCTTGGCTTTAATATGGATTTATAATTTTGTATTACAATTCTAATCTTGCTTAAATAAAAATGAATAAAACAAAAAAAAATAATTATTTACTGCACATTGGTCTATTTATTTTAACATTCCTTACTACCACCATAGCTGGGGCTGAGTGGATTAGTGGAACCCCGGGGCCATACGAGATTTCTTTTTTAGCAAAAGGTTTACCATATTCATTATCAATGTTATTTATTTTATCTTGTCATGAATTTGGACATTATTTTGCTGCTAAAATTCATAAGGTTGATGCGACACTTCCATTTTTTATTCCATTTCCTTCAATTGCTGGTTTTTTAAATTTTGGTACAATGGGAGCGGTAATAAAAACAAGATCACCGATAGAAACTAGAAAAGCAATGTTTGATATTGGAGTTGCCGGACCAATAGCTGGGTTTATTGCGTGCTTAATTATTTTATTCTGGGGATTCACACATATCCCGGGTAAAGAATATATACTTAGCATTCACCCTGATTATTTTTCACAAGATTTTGGAAAAGGTCAGCTTGAGCTTGCATTCGGAAATACTTTCCTTTTTTCTTTTTTCAAAAATATTTTTGTTGATACTTCAATATTTTTTCCACCAATGAGCGAAATTTATCATTATCCCTATTTGTGTGTAGGTTGGTTCGGCTTATTTGTAACAGCAATGAATATGATTCCTGTCGGTCAGCTCGATGGAGGACATATAAGTTATACAATGTATGGAAAAGAGACCCATTTTAAAGTTGCTGTTATATCATTTGCAATACTTTTTATTTTAGGAACACTTGGTATATTAGAGGGTGTCTTTGATTTTGGAGTAACATTTGGTTGGTCAGGCTGGCTTTTTTGGGCACTAGTATTATATTTCTTTATAAAATTAAAACATCCACCGGTACCTGATAATACTGCATTAGATTTTAAAAGAAAGTTGTTGGGTTATATTAGTTTCATTATTTTACTATTGTCTTTTTCACCAACTCCCTTTATAATTTCATTTGGGGGTTAATTCTGATAAAAAAAAGTAATATGATAAAAAAAATATTATTGAAATCATTAGCATTAATATCAATTTGTTTATTGTTGTTTATTGGATGTGAAAAAGATTTTAATTCTGTTTTTTCACCTCATGTAAATGAAATTCAAATTTCTTCTGTAAGAACTATAAACTTAGTGGTATTTAACTCATCAGATCCTACTATTGCTTTTTCAATTAAATTCTTATCTATAAATGGATTAGAAAAAGTATCGATAAATATTTATTCACCTTTTAATGACAAAATTAATGATCAGAGTATTTATCTCTTAGATAATGGAAATGTTACAAATAATGGCGATTCTGTTTCAGGTGACTTAACATATTCCAATAAATATTTACTTAATAATAATTTAGATAATGGCACATACAATGTTGAATATAAAGTTTTGTTAAGTAGTGGATCAGAGAAAATTATTGCTTCACAAAATTTTACTTTTGACAACGGAAAATCAAATTTGCCTTCTGTAATTAGTAATTTAATTCAACAAGATACTGTTCAAAGAGATGTTCAATTTACTTTTTCTGTAATGGTTAATGATCCTGATGGATTTCAAGATATCAGCAATGTTTATTATGAATTATTTATGCCTAACGGAACTAAAGTTGTAAACAGTCAGGGTATCTCTAAATTCCCAATGTTTGATGATGGAAATTTATCTTCAAACGGAGATGTAAGTGCAGGTGATGGAAGATTCACAGTGTTTTTAACTTTCCCAAATACAGTTTTAACGGGAAGTTGGAGATTTGATTTTACTGCCCAAGATAAAGCAGGGCATCTTAGTAATGTAATAGCTCACAATGTAGAAGTTAAATGAAATTGATTTATAAATACATAATATTAGTTGTTCTTTTTAACGGATTATTATTCTCACAAGTAATTCCTAATAGTTTTGATCTTTCTTCAAAGAAAAGTTTATCAAAAGTTACTGATGAAAATCCTACCGGTAATGGTGTAACTGATTTAATTGTGATTGGTGATACAATTTGGGTTGGGACAGGAAATGGGTTAAGTGTATCATTTGATAACGGAAATAATTGGAAAAGTTTTACAGGTACTTCTGAATTTGGAAAAGAAGATATCTCAGCAATTGGTTATAACAACGGTGTTGTCTGGGTTGCAACTGCTCATAATGAAATTATTAATGATGAATCTGTAGATGTCGGATCAGGGTTAAAATTTACTTTTGATAATGGTGTTACTTGGTCAACCTTATCCCAACCAATTGATAAAAATAGCGATACAACAATTATTTACGGTAATAATACTTTACACGCCTTACCTGTTACAGTACCACAACAAAATGTAACATTTGATATTTCATTTACACCAGGTACAGTTTGGATAACTTCTTGGGCTGGAGGATTAAGGAAAAGTACAAATTATGGTACAACTTGGGAAAGAGTAGTACTACCACCGGATTTTTTAAATGAAATTAAACCCGCTGATACATTAAATTTTTGTTTATCTGTTGAAGCAGGTAGTTTTTGTTCACAGGGAAATTTAAATCATGTTGCTTTCTCAGTAATTACTCCAAATGATTCCACACTTTTTGTAGGAACAGCAAACGGCATAAATAAATCTACTGATAATGGAATAAGCTGGAAAAAAGTAAATCACCAAAATCAGACAAATCCAATTTCAGGTAATTTCGTTCCTTCTCTTGGATTTAATCCTATCAATAATACAATTTGGGCTTCAACCTGGGTTGCAAATCAGAGTGGAGAATTTTATGGTGTTAGTTTATCATCCGATTTTGGTGATAACTGGTCTATCTTCTTAAATGGAGAAAGAACTCATAATTTTGGATTTAAAGGAACCGATGTAATTGCAGTTTCAGATAATGGTGCTTTTCGTTCAAATAATTTAGGAGCAACTTGGATTACTCCTTCTTTTATTCAAGATTCTAATTCAAAATTAACACTTGCAACTAATGTGTTTTTTTCTGCTGGTTCAAGAAATAATAATATTTGGTTAGGCAGCAATGAAGGTTTAGCAAGACTTTCTGAAACAGGAGGAATGTGGCTAGGGAATTGGAAAATATTTATAGCATCTCCTCCATTATTAAGCACAGAGGAAAGTTATGCTTTTCCAAATCCATTTATACCAAGTATTGACAGACTAAAAATAAAATATAGTACTGGAGGTAAGAGTATTCCTGTAACAATCCGAATATTTAATTTTGGTATGAATTATGTCGCAACAGTTATACAGAATGTAACTCGTGGTAATCCAATTCACAATGTTGATAGT
>PFVA01000090.1:0-14781 GCA_002790365.1 Ignavibacteriales bacterium CG_4_9_14_3_um_filter_30_11 | reverse complement strand
CCAAATGGAGTTTATTTTTATAGAATTGATGCTGGTGGAAGCACTCAATACGGAAAATTTGTTGTTATTAAATAAAAAAAATAATTGAAGAAAATTTTAATCATATCGTTTTTAATTATTACTACTCTTGTTGCTCAGCCAGAGTTTAGTGATATTTCTTCACAACCCGGTGCTTTCAGCAGAATGGGTTTTGGTGCTAGAGGAATGGGGATGGGTAATGTTATGTCAGCTGTGAAATCCGGTAATCTCATTTCTTATTATAATCCTGCTTTATCTGTTTTTCAAAAAGAAAATTCGTTTCAAGCTTCTTATGGGATTTTATCATTGGATAGGAAATTGAATTTTTTAAATTTTACAAAAAGATTCTCACTCCCAAGTAAAAAAGCTGACACAACTAAAACTAAAGAAGATGGACTTATGGCCGGAATTAGTTTTGGGTTGATAAATTCCGGTGTAGGGGATATTATTGAAAGAGATGATCAAGGAAATAATCTAAATATATTTTCTACAACAGAAAATCAATTTTTCTTTTCTTTTGCAAAAGAATTCACAAAAAAACTAGCCTTTGGGCTATCAGTTAAATTTTATCATTATAATTTATTTAGAGATTTAACTTCATCAGGGCTTGGTTTTGATTTTGGAGGAGTTTATTCTTTTGATGAAGATATAACATTCTCTTTTGTTATTAAGGACTTAAATAGTAAATACAAATGGGATACCGTGCCAATCCTAAAACAAATTGGGAGCCAAACTGAGGATAGTTTTCCTTTGATGAAAATAATTGGTGTAAGTTATTTTTATAAAAAATATAATACATTGATAGCAGCTGAATTTGAAAATAGTAATGCAGGCACAAATTTTTTTAGAATTGGTGTAGAACACTATCTTACAAATAATTTTACTTTGCGTTTAGGTTTAGATCAGTATAACTTTAGTAATTCAGATTTTCCAGTACTGCCCTCATTTGGAGTATCTTTTACAAGAGTTGTTCGTAACATTTTACTTAGTGTTGATTATGCTTATGTTATTGAAAGATATTCACCGGAAGATAGGCATATTGTGGGAGTATCGGTTAGGTTTTAATTTAACTAAATAAATTGTATTGAAATTATTATTTTGAATTTTTTATTTATTTGAAATTTATCTTTTATTTATTGAACATTAAATTATAAAAATGAAAAAACATTATATCTTAACTATATTCATATTATTTTTAACTGCGATAACCTTAAATGCTCAAACAGCCGGCGAGATCGGTCTTGCATTTTTAAAAATAGGATTTGACTCCAGAAATATAGCAATGGGAAACGCAGGCTCTGTGTTTTCAAATGGTGTTACATCTCAATTTTATAACCCAGCAAAATTAGCTTATAATGAAGATAAAGAGTTAATAGTTATGCACAATAATTGGATTCAGGATATTAACAGTGATGTGATAGGTGCAACAACAAGAATACTAGGGCTAAGAATAGGTGTAGGAGTTAACATTACATCAGTAAACGATATTGAAGTAAGAACAAAACCTGGTGAAGCTCAAGCTAAATTTGATGCAAAATTTTTCTCTGGTAGTATTTCTACTGGATTTGAAATATATAATGGTATAAAATTTGGACTAACATATAAATATTTATATGAACAATTTTTTATAAATGAAGCAAAGGGTAGTGCTTGGGACTTTGGGATAGATTATCAAACTCATATCCATAATTTAAGAGCATCTTTAGTTATAAAAAATTTAGGTTCTATGGAAACTTTGATAAATGAAGGCACAACTTTACCTAGAGAAGTAGCAGCTGGTTTAAGTTATGTTATTGATGTACCCGAATACGAGCTTAATTTTATCTTTGGTGGAGAATTCCAAAGATTCACAAAATCTGATCTTAATCATATTAATATTGGTGGAGAAGCTACATACAAAAATTTAGTTTCATTAAGAATGGGTTATCAAAGCGGTTATGATACAAGAAGTTTTACTTATGGATTTGGACTAATGTGGAATAATCTCACTTTTGATTTTGCATATGTTCCTTTCCAGCAAGGTTTGGGGAATGCAAATCTATTTTCTCTTCGATATAAATTTTAAAAGAAAAATTTTATAATATGTTGGAAATCTTACCATTTAATCAATCAAAAATAACTGAAAAACAATGGGATGAATTTGTACAACAATCTGATAACGGAACTTTATTTCATACAAGAAAATTTTTATCCTACCATCCCCAAAAAAGATTTACTGATGCTTCACTAGCAATTTTTAAAAAAGATAAATTATTCTCTATCTTCTCAGCTGCAAAAATAGAAAGAGATGGAATTAAAATTTTATCTTCACACGCCGGAGCTTCTTATGGTGGGTTTGTTCATAAATCAAATCTAAATTTGGAAGAATCATTTGCTCTTGTTGAATCATTAATTTCTTTCTGTAAAAATAATAGCTATAATATAATTGAATTAACTCATACACCAATGATATATCAATCTAAATATTCTAACTATTTGGATTTTGCTTTAATCAAAAATGGATTTGAATATAAAAAAAGAGAAATTTCAAGTGTAGTGCAACTGGATATTGGTGAAGGTGAATTACTAAATACTTTTAGAGCTACAGCAAGAACAGCTACAAAAAAATCAATGAAACTAGGTATTGAAATCAGAGAGTGCGAAGACTTTGAAGCTTATTATGAAATTCTTAAAATGAATTTAGGTATGCGTCATAATGTTGAACCAACTCATAGTATAGAAGAATTGAAAAAGTTAAAAAGTTTATTCCCAAATGATATTAGGCTTTGGGGAGCTTTTAAAGAAAAAAAAATAATTGCTGGGGTTTGCAACTTTAGTGCAAACTCAAAAGTTGTACTTGCATTTTATATTAGCCATTTAGAAAAATATCAAGAGTATCGAGCAGTAAATCTTCTATTTTATGAAATTATGAATCAGTACCAAAAGGAAGGATCTAAATTTTTAGATTTTGGAATTTTTACAGTTAATATGGATCCAAATTGGGGATTGGCAAGATTTAAAGAAAATTTTGGTGCAAGGGGAATTTTTAGGGATACTTTTATTAAAAAATTGTAATGCTGAAAATTTTACATATCGCTCCAATGAATTATGCTGGGGTACCTTATGATTTTTATAAAATGCATAATTCAGTCGGAGATCTATCCAGAATAATAACACTCCACAAAAATGTAAGAGAATTTCCTGAGGATATTTGTCTAGATTTTCCTTTACCAAATTTTTCTCTTGCTAATGCTTGGCGTAAGAAAAAAGTAGATTATGTTGAAACTTCTAAAAAGGATGATATTTATTTCAAACCAAAGAATTTTTTAGAAAATTTTTATTTTCAAATTAATGATAAACTTAAAACAAAAACTGTAGATAAAATTATAATACAATATAATTTAGATGATTTTGATATTATTCATTTTGATACAGGGCTTGGTTTTTATAGAAATGCTAAACAAGCAGTTAAATGGAAAAATGAGGGAAAGAAAATCGTCTGCTGCTATTATGGAAGCGATTTAAGAATAAGAGGTGTAATTAAAGAGTTAGATAAAATATCAGACTTAAATATTACTTCAGAATTTGATCACCTTGAATTGAAAAAAGATCTACATTATTTATTCTATCCTTATGATATAAGTGAATTACC
Organism: Ignavibacteriales bacterium CG_4_9_14_3_um_filter_30_11; assembly: GCA_002790365.1. Lineage (GTDB taxonomy): Bacteria > Bacteroidota > Ignavibacteria > Ignavibacteriales > Ignavibacteriaceae. Next base: position 11,132 of record PFVA01000090.1, on the reverse strand, counting down.
AAAAAAAAATTGTAATCAAAATGAAAAAATTAAAATAATCCATAGTCCGACAAATAGGAAATATAAAGGCACCGATATAATAATCGAAGTAATTAATAAAATTAAAATAGAAAAAAATATTGAATTTCTTTTAATAGAAAATATGAAAAGAAATGAGCTACTAAATATAAAAAGCAGTTGTGATATTTGTATTGACCAGGTAGGAGGTGCTATGGGCGGTACCGGCTATGGCAAAGCGGGTTTGGAAACGCTTGCAATAGAAATTCCTACTATCACAAATATGAGTAAAAAATATCAGGATTGGCTCCCGGAAAATCCATTTGTAGTTGCAAATAATAAAGAAGAATTATATAAAAAAATAAATGAGCTAATTGAGGATAAAACCATAAGGGATGAAATTGGTAAAAAGGGAAAAGAATGGGTAATTAAATATCATGGTTTTGAAAATGTTGATAAAGAGTTAAAAAATCTTTATAGACAAAAAAATATTATTTAATACAAAAAAAATTAATAAAATTTATCAATTTTTTTGATTCTTCCTCCCAATTATTCCCCTTTTCAATATATCCTCTGGCGTTTTTAGAATGCTTCATATATAATTCTTTGTCAGTCATATATTTTTCAACAACACTAATTATTTGTTCTTTATTAGTCGGATCTACTAAAAATCCAAATTTATCTACACCTAATTTTTTTAGTGGTTTAACTGCAGAGTAAATTACCGGCTTCCCGGATGCTAAATATTCAAAAAACTTAATTGGAAGTGAATTATTGTATATGAATGTAAGTTCTCTTAAATCAAAGCAAACATCCATTTTTGATAAATGGTCTGAGATATTATTATAGTCAGTCCATTCTAAGAATTCAATATTACTTAATTTTTCATCTTTTATTCTTCTTAGGAATGCTCTTTCTTCCTCAAGATTATCAAACTTTCCAGCAATTATTAATTTGATATCCTTTAGAGGGTATTTTATTTGAATATCTACAAAAACATCTAGCAATGTTAAAATACCCCTTTTAAAATTTATTACACCCGCATAGCCAAGATTAAAATTATCTAATTCTATTTTTTTCTCTTTGTATTTAAAATATTCTAATATAGGATAATAACCTATAATAACTTTCTTTTTAAATGGCGCAATAATTTGATATCTACTTTTTTTCCCTTGTTCGCCAATTATTAGTGCATTAGTAAGATTTGTTAAAACAATATTAGCTGTATATATCAATAAATATTTAAAAATTTTAGTGAATCCTGAAAGTTTTGAAACAATATTCTCAGGGTACCATTCTGTAATATCAGAAATAATCTTACATTTATTTTTTCTGTTTAGCTTAAAGCGATATGCAGAAATTATTGCTGAGATTTCAGAACAAATTATTATATCAGGTTCAAATTCTAATAAATAATCAAATAATTTCTTGTGTTTATTAATACTATTATTAAGATTGCTATTAAATCCTAATATTTTAATATTTGATGATATAGTATCAATTTCTAGAGTTGAACAGAATACAGCAACAGAATTATTTATGGAGAGTGATTTCGCAAATTTCCAATATATTCTGTCATCAAATGGTGGGTGGCCGGTAGTAACTATAGCAATTTTATTCATATTTAAAAGTAACAAATATAAAAGAATTTTCCTTTATGATAAATCCCAGAATACTAATTACAAGAACAGACAGAATTGGTGATGTAGTTTTATCAACTCCTTTGCCAAGGTCTATAAAGAGACAATATCCTGAAAGTTATGTCGCTGTTTTAGTTAAAAAATATACTAAAGATTTATATTTAAATAATCCCTTTGTGGATAAAATAATTATATCAGATGAAGAAAATTTGTCTTTCCTAAAATTAGCTTTACTTATAAGGAAAATGAATTTTACTCATTCTATGTCTTTAATTCCAACTGAAAGAATAAATTGGCTTTTGTTTTGGTGTGGTATTAAAAAGAGAATAGGGGTAGGTAATAAATTTTATCAATTTATTACTAATGCAAAGAGCGTTTATAGAAATAAATATGTTCCTTTAAGACATGAAAGTGATTATTGTTTAGATCATGTTAGAAAGAATGGTATTGAATCAATTGATTTAAATGAAGAAATCTTTTTAACTGAGACTGAAATTAGTAAAAGTGGTGAAATTAAAAGATCAATTTGTAAATCCGGTGAATATTTAGTTGGTATAAATACAACTAGTGGAAATTCAGCACCAAATTTATCTTTATCTGAATATATAAAACTAATAAATATTTTGATTAAGATAGAAAATATCAAAATAGTAATTACTGACACTAAACCTTCTGTTGAATTAAAAGAAATTGAAAATATTTACTTTATAAATACAAATAACAAATTGAGAGAAAGTATAATTAATTTTGCTGCTCTTGATTTACTAATTTCTTCAAGTACAGGTCCGATGCACATTTGTGCAGGATTAAAAATAAAAACTCTTTCTTTGTTTTGTCCTCTTATAGCTTGCTCACCTAAATTGTGGGGACCTAATGGTAATGAATCACATATCATTTTACCAAAAGATAATTATTGTTCAAATATTTGTCCTGGAGATCCGAAATTATGTGATTTTTCAGGAGATGGTGGTATAAATGCAGAAATGATTATTGATAAGATAAAAACTCTACTAAATTTATAATATTACATATGAATAAAACAAAGATATTACTTGCTCCCAATAGCTTCAAAGAATGTGCTGATTCTGTAAAAGTTATTGAGTTATTTGAAAAATACTTAAAAAACGATGATTTAGAGGTTTTAAAATTTCCAATCAGTGACGGGGGAGATGGGTATTTAAATACTTTGAGTTTTAACATTGAGTTAAAAGATTTAATTTATTTAATTTCAACTCCTTACAATAATTCAAAATTCAATTGTAATATTAAATATGATAGAAAAAATAAAATAATATATATAGAATCTGCTAAGGTTTTAGGTTTGGAAATAATTCCTCTTGAAAAACGACATCCTTTATATTTAAGTTCAAAAGGTTTGGGTGAATTACTTAATATGATAAATAATTCAATATTAGCTGGTGAAATTGATGTAAATAAAGTAGTCCTAGGTATTGGAGGAACTGGAACTAATGATTTAGGACTAGGAGTTTGTTCAATATTTGGTATGAATTTATATGATATCTATAATAATGATTTAAAAATCATTCCAAAAAATTTCTCCAAAACTAATAATATAATTTGGAGCAAACCCAAATTAGAATTTGAAATTGAATGCATTGTTGATGTTTCAAATCCTTTATTGGGGGAAAAAGGAGCAACAAACTTATTTGCTAGTCAAAAAGGTGCTACAAAAGAAGAGATTGAGTTATTAGAAATAGCCTTTGCTAGGATCTATAATGTATTAAGAAATAATGAATTATATGATTTAGCAAAATCTAATTATGGTGCAGGTGGAGGTTTAGCTGCCGGATTATCTATATTTTTTAATTCTAATATAATATCTGCATTTGATTCAATGATAAATGATAAGTCATTAATAAAAAAAATGGAGCAAGCAGACATTATTATCACAGGTGAGGGTAAATTTGATGAAACTACTTTGATAGGCAAGGGAGTAAGTGCTATTTTACAAATTGGAAAAAGCCTAAATAAAAAAGTCTTTTTATGCTGCGGACAAATAGATGATAATTTAATTCTAGAGTTGAATGGTAATATGCAAATTATTCAATTAAATAAATTTTCTACGATTGACAATTATAAATTAAATTTTGAAAAAGAAGTGGAAAATGCCTGCAAAATAATAGTACAGGCAATTTCCTGAGAGAGAAATCAATATTATTTTATTAAATTGCAGATATGATTAAAACTGAAAAAATAATAGAAATATGAAGCAATATTTAGATTTAGTTAAATTAGTACTAAAAGAAGGAATATTAAAAAAAAATCGTACTGGTATTGATACGATATCATATTTTGGTGCTTTTTATAAGGTAGATATTTCTAAAGGTTTTCCATTACTTACTACAAAACAAATGTATTGGAAATCTCTTCTACATGAAATGTTATGGTATCTTTCAGGTGAAGATCATATAAGGAACTTAACTAAGAAGACTAAAATCTGGGATGCTTGGGCTGATGAAAATGGGAATTTGGATACAGCTTACGGCAATTATTGGAGACATTTTCCAAGTGCTATTAAAAATAAAAATGGAGAATGGGAAGTAAGGGAAATTGATCAAATTCAATTTGTAATTGATGAAATAAGAAAAAACCCAAACAGTAGAAGATTAGTTGTTTCTGCGTGGGAGCCAGGGAATGCAATTTCTAGTAAACTACCACCTTGTCATTACACTTATACATTTAATGTTACAAATGGAAAATTAAATTGTCATCTGACACAGCGTTCCGGTGATATTGCTCTTGGAATTCCTTTCAATCTTGCCGCATATTCTCTTTTAACACAAATAATTGCTCAAGAAGTAGATTTGGATTTAGGTTATTTTGCACATTCAATAGTAGATGCACATATTTATTATGCTGAGGAGGGATCACCAAATGAAAAATTTGACCATAGCCGTGGATTAAAAGAACAGATAAAAAGAGAACCATTAGAGTTACCAAAATTAATTATCAAGAAGAAGCCTATTAATGATTTAGTCTTTGAAGATTTCAAATTAGAAGGGTATAAACATCAGGATAAGATAAAATTTGAGGTCGCCGTTTGAGAAAAATTATTATTTCAGCAGTTGCTAAAAATGGTGTAATCGGTAAAAATAATGGAGAACTTCCTTGGCATATTAGTGAAGAGTTTAAACATTTTAAAGAAACAACCTTGGGAAGTCCCATTATTATGGGTAGAAAATCATTTGATTCACTTGGCAAACCATTACCCAAAAGAGAAAATATAGTCATCTCAAAAAATAGAGCACTGAATTATCCATTTAATGATTTGAAAATATTCAATAATTTAGACGATGCTTTTAATTATTGCTTAAATAAAAAATACGAAAAAGTTTTTGTAATTGGGGGTGGACAAATATATTCACAAGCAATTAATTTAGTAGATGAAATGATAATTTCAAGGTTAGATTTTGAAGCTAAAGGTCAAGTGTATTTTCCTAAATATAATCAGAATGATTGGGAAACAGTGAGGAAAGTAAAAAGAGAACAATTCGAAATATTTTGGTACAAAAGAAAATAATGTCATCAATAAAGATTTTATCTGAAAATATTGTAAATAAAATTGCCGCAGGGGAAGTTGTTCATAGGCCTGAATCCGTAGTAAAAGAATTAATGGAAAATGCTATCGATTCCGGTGCAATAAATATTGATGTGTTTATAAAGAATGCAGGTAAAGTTCTAATTCAAATTAGCGATGATGGTTCCGGTATGAATGAAGAGGATGCTGTTTTATCCATTCAAAAACATGCAACCAGCAAAATATTTAATTTTGAAGATTTAAATTCATTAGAAACTCTTGGATTTCGCGGTGAAGCATTAAGCTCTATTGCATCAGTGAGTCAATTAGAATTAAAAACGCAAACAAAAGAAGAAGAACTTGGAACACAAGTAACTGTTAACGATAAAGGAGAAATCACTACAAAAAAAGGTTCCTTTGTAAAAGGTACATCTGTGATAGTTAAAAACCTTTTTTATAATGTGCCTGCCAGAAGAAAGTTTTTAAAAACAAATCAAACCGAATTTAGACATATAAGTGATACATTTAAAAAAATTGCACTTAGCAATAATAACATATCATTTAAATTATATAACGATAATGATTTGTTGTTTGATTTTAGTTCAGGTGATTTAGACAAAAGAATAACACAAATTTTTGCTGATAATATATCTGATGCTTTAATAAAAGTGGAAGAAAGTACAGATATTTTTTCTATACACGGATATATTGGTAAACCTGCTATGTTAAATAATTGTAAGGGAGATCAGTACATTTTTATTAATAATAGATTTGTTATTAACAGACAAATAAATCACGCAGTTTTTACAGCCTATGAATCAATCTTGCAGAAAGGAGACTATCCTTTTTTTATCCTTTTTTTACAAATTGATCCACAAAAAATTGATGTTAATATTCATCCTTCAAAAATGGAAGTTAAATTCGATGATGAAAAAAGTATATATAATTTACTCTTAGCTATAATAAGAAAAAGTTTGGGAGTTCAGAATTTAGTTTATAACGAAATTGAAGCAGAAACTGTTATGGATTTTCAGCAAACTACGGTTGAAAATAAAAACATAAAAAACAATTTTGAACTTAACTCTAACACTCAAAATAATTTTAAAAAATCAAACTATTCAGATGATTATCTAGATAAACTTTTTGGAAATATTGACAATGATTCACTTGTAACTTCTCAAATTGAATTAACGGACGGCCCATTTTCTCAACCAATACAAAAAGAAATTCTACATAGTGTAAATTATGATGATGAAGAAAAAGAAACCCAAGGTACTTCATTTATTTTCCAACTGCACGATAAATTCATTTTGTCACAAATTAAAAGCGGGTTGATTGTTATTGATCAAAATGCAGCACATAGAAGAATATTGTTTGAAAAAGCTTACCATCAATTAAAGACTGGTTTGCCATTTTCTCAGCAGTTACTCTTCCCAAGAGTTTTATCCTTAGATAAAACAAAGTATGATATGTTAAAAGATATTTTAACTATGATAATAAATCTAGGATTTTCAGTTTCATTTTTAAGAGCGAACAATATTGAAATTAGAGGTGTCCCAGATGATGTGAAACATGGTAAAGAAGAAAAAATATTGATTGATATGCTAAACATTTTATTAGAAGTAACCAAACATAAAAAAATAGATGAAGAAATTTTGTCTATTTGTTATTCAGACGCAGCTTCGATTAAAGACAATACTGTACTTTCAGAAAAAGAAATGCGTTCATTAATAAACCATTTATTCTCATCATCTAAACCTTATATTTGTCCAAAGGGAAGACCGACTTTAATAAAATTTTCTTTGGATGAACTAAATAAAAGATTTGGGAAAGTTAATTAAACAATAATCATTTAATTTTCTATATTTAAAAAGAATTTATAATTAGGAAAAAATATGACAGACGATTTATATAAAAGTAATAGAAAAAAATATGATGATATCGTAAAAACATCTAAAACTACAGGAATGAAATTTACCACTGTAAGTGGAGAAGATATTGAAGGTTTTTATGGTCCCGATGATATTGAAAATATTAATTATTTAAGTGAAATAGGATTCCCAGGAGAGTACCCATATACTCGTGGAATTCATCATACCGGATATCGTGGAAAGATATGGACTATGAGACAATTTGCCGGATTTGGTTCACCTGAAGATACAAATTCAAGATTTCATTATTTATTAGATAAAGGACAAACAGGTCTTTCCGTAGCTTTTGATCTGCCTACTTTAATGGGCTGGGATGCCGATGCTGAATTAAGTGAAGGTGAAGTTGGTATATGTGGTGTTTCCGTTTCATCACTTCAGGATATGGAAATTCTGTTTGATAAAATTCCTTTGGATAAAGTGTCAACTTCAATGACTATAAATTCTCCTGCAGCAATGATTTTTGCTTTTTATCTATCTGTTGCAAAGAAAAATGGAATACCATTTAGTAAATTACAGGGAACATTACAGAATGATATTCTTAAAGAATATATTGCACAAAAAGAATATATATATCCTCCTCATCCTTCAATGCGCATCATAACGGATATGATAGAATACTGTACTCATGAAGTTCCAATGTGGAATCCGGTTTCTATCAGCGGTTATCATATTCGTGAAGCAGGTTCAACTTCAGTACAAGAATTAGCATATACTCTTGCTGATGGATTTGCATATATTGAAGCTTGTCTTGACAGAGGTATGGATATTGATAATTTTGCTCCAAGACTTTCTTTTTTCTTCAATTCACATTTAGATTTTTTTGAAGAGATTGCAAAATATAGAGCTGCAAGGAAAATTTATGCTAAAAGAATGAAAGAAAAATATGGTGCAAAAAATCCTCGTTCATGGTGGTTAAGATTTCACACTCAAACAGCAGGGTGCACTTTAACCGCCCAACAACCTGAAAACAATATTGTAAGAACTGCATTTCAAGCTTTAGCAGGTGTTTTAGGTGGTACTCAATCACTGCATACCAATTCTATGGATGAGACATTAGCACTGCCTAGTGAAAAAGCTGTTAAAATTGCATTAAGAACTCAGCAATTAATTGCTTATGAGACCGGAGTGATAAATACTGTTGATCCACTCGGTGGTAGTTATTTTATTGAGGCATTGACAGACAAAATGGTAAATGGTGCTAATGAAATATTTGAGGAAATTGATTCGATAGGTGGAGTAATACCGGCAATAGAAGCGGGATATTTTCAAAAAGAAATTGCTGATGCAGCATATAAATATCAAAGAGCTGTTGAAGATAAAGAAAAATTTATTGTAGGTGTAAATGAATTTATTGAAGAAAATGAAAATATTGAGATACCCATACTTACAATTTCTCCTGAAGTACAGGCCAAACAAATGAAAAGATTGGGTGAATTGAAACAAAGCAGAAATCAAGATGCTGTTAATCAAAGTTTGAAAGATATTAAATCCGCTGCTATAGATGAAAAGAATTTAATGCCGGTTTTTGTTGAAGCTGCACAGAATTATGTGACCTTAGGTGAAATGATTGGTGAATTAAAAGAAGTTTTTGGAACTTATGAAGAAGTATCAATCTTCTAATGATTAAAAGTTGTTTAAAATTATTAAGAATTCCTCAATGGATTAAAAACTTATTTGTTTTAGTTCCCCTTATTTTCTCTAAACAATTATTTAATGTTTCTTCATTTAAAGATGCTTCATTTGGATTTCTCCTCTTTTGTCTTGTCTCAAGTATAGTCTATATTATTAATGATATAATTGATATTGAATCAGATAGACAACACCATGAGAAAAAACACAGACCCTTAGCTACAGGAAAAATCAAAACCTCAAACGCAATTATTTTAGCAATTTTACTGATTGCAATTGCTGGTATTTTATCTTTTAAAGTAAATATTTCTTTTATCCTTTTATTGCTGTCATATTTAGCTCTGAATTTAATTTATTCATTCTCCTTTAAGCATATTGTAATATTAGATATTTTTAGTATTGCAGCTGGTTTTATTTTAAGAGTAATTGCCGGTGCAGTAATTATTAATGTTGAAATATCAAGTTGGTTAATTTTAACAACAATGTTCATATCTTTATTTTTAGCTATAATGAAACGAAGAGCAGAACTAAATATTAATTTGGAAGACGAAGAAAAAGTAAGTAGAAAAGTTCTAACACAATACACAAAAGGCTTTACTGAACAGATAGCAAGCATAGCTGCTACTGCTGTTTTGGTTTGTTATGCTTTGTACACAGTTTCTGATAGAACAGTTTCTGTATTTGGAACAGATAATTTAATTTTTACACTGCCTTTTGTAACTTATGGCATTATTAGATATATGTACCTTGTTTTTATAGACAAAAAAGGAGAGAACACTGCAGCAATAATTTTCACTGATGCACATATTGGTATCAATTTTATACTATATATTATTACAACAATTTATATTATTTATATATGATTTTAGAACTAATTATACTTGTAATTTTAATATTATTGTCAGGATTCTTTTCAGGTTCCGAAATTGCCTATGTTGTTGCAAATAAGGTAAAGATTGAAATTCGTGCCAACCAAAAAAATCTTTCAACAAAGAATACACAATTTTTTTCTAAAAATCCTCAATACTTTTTTTCTACTGTTTTAATAGGAACAAATGTAATAAATGTAGCTTATGCTTCAATGTCAGCAATATTTCTGTATGAAATATTTGGTCTTAGTGAGCTTAATATTTTACTGATATCAACTTTTGTATTATTAATATTTGGTGAACTCCTGCCTAAATATATTGCAAGTGAAATGGCGGACAGTGTAATATTTTTATGTACTACACCACTTAGAATTATCTCTTATTTTATACATCCATTAGTAGTATTGTTATCAAAAATTTCTTCTTTCTTTACCAAGAGGGCGGTCAGATCAGAAAAAAGACTTCAGAATCTTTTTAATAAAGAAAATTTTGAATATTTAATAAATGAAAGTAAAATCGCCGGAGTGATAGACCAAAAACAAAGTGATATTATAGGGAAAGTCTTTGATCTATCTGAACAAAGGGTATATGAAGCAATGCAGCCTAGAACTGAAATTGCAGGTGTTGAAATAAATTCTACTTTTGACGAAATAATTACAACATTTATTGAATCAGGTTATTCCAAACTTCCTGTGTACGAAGAAAATCTTGATAATATTAAAGGAATTATTCTGGCTTATGATATTTTCAATAAACCTGATAATTTAAAAAGTATAATTAGGGAAGTCGCTTTTGTACCGGAAACTAAAAATAGTTTTGAAATGTTAAATGAATTTTTGTCAAAACAAATGTCTTTTGCAGTTGTTGTTGATGAGTTTGGTGGTACTGCTGGCATTGTGACAATGGAAGATCTAATAGAAGAACTTTTTGGTGAGATTAAAGATGAATATGATGTGGATGATGATATCTGTAGAAAAATTGGTGAAGGGACATTTTTAATCAGTGGAAAAGTAGAAGTAGATTATATTAATGAAAAATATAAATTGAAAATTCCAGAAGGAGATTACGAAACAATTGGTGGATATATTTTGGCTAAAGTTGGAAAGATTCCTGAACCAATGGAAAAGTTTGATATTGATAATTTTGAAGTTTTAATTGTTAAAGCAGATCACTTAAGGGTGGATGTAATTAAGTTGATAGTTAAAGAAGTGATTAACTAAAAATTTATGGTAATTTTTTTTGTTTCTGTCTTTATCCCAAAAAACTTCAATATTATATGCTATAATCCCTTTATACCAATTTCCGCATTTAATATATGCTTTTTCAATTGGGAATAAATTCTCATCTTCTTTTGTATCCAAATTCTATTCTAATTTTGTTATATCTTTTGGTTCTTGCACATGTGTGTTATTGCTACAACCTGATATTAGAAAAATTAATAATATAATAAACCCAGATTTTCCATTGGAAAATCTGCCCTCTGGGCCGACAATTTGTAAGTAAATAAAGATCATATACTTAGTTATAT